>JANOZA010000838.1:0-5860 GCA_031429155.1 Verrucomicrobiota bacterium
CGAAATACAGCACGTCATCGCCGCCCGCCCAGGTGACGCCCGAGACCTTTCCTATCTTATGGGAAATCGGCTTCATGGTCGCCAGATCAAGAATGAAGACCTCGAACTCCCGGTAGCCGGTCCAATCTACGGAGTAGAGCAGTCGCGAGCCGCTGCGATTCACCTGGTAGTCTTCGACCTCGGTGTATTCTTTGCCCTGTGCCATCTTGTTCACGTCGAGTATGATCTGCTCCGCCGCGCCCGGCTCGTCTTTGCGGCGGCAGAAAATGGGATGCTGCTTTCCCGCTTCTTCGCGCTGATACCAGAGCCAGCCCCGCCATTCCGCCGGGGCAGAGCTG
Organism: Verrucomicrobiota bacterium; assembly: GCA_031429155.1. GTDB lineage: Bacteria > Verrucomicrobiota > Verrucomicrobiia > Verrucomicrobiales > V1-33 > V1-33. Next base: position 339 of record JANOZA010000838.1, read on the forward strand.
TCCGCCTCCTTCACACGGCTCACCATTTCGTTGTAGAGCTTCTTCCGCAATTCCACGGCGGGCGCGAGGACCGCCTCCGTGTGCAGGTTCTCCGCGCGCAGATGCTCAATGACTACGGGATTCTCCTTCTCCCGCAGCCAGAAGTAATCGTCCACGCGCTTGTCGCCGTGGACGGAAACATCCTTCGGCTTTTTCGCCGGCTGCGGTGCGGCGTGGGCGGCAAATTCGGCACGCGCGTTCCAGAGAAACGCGGAGAGGATGGCGGCGATCAGAATTCTCATGGCGGCACAGGGTCGCGCTTCGATACCGCGGGCAAGTGAATTGAGTAATGACGCGCGATGCTCCTGCCTTGCGCGCAGGGTGTCATTTCGCCGCATCCACCAGCGGCAGGCCGTCCACGTCGGGCTGGATTTTTGCACCGCCCTTTTCCAGCAAGCGCGGGGGATAGCCGGCGGGGCTGGCGAAGACGCTGAGCACGGACGGGCCGTTGGTTTCGGCGTAGAGGATTTCGATGGGATACTCGCCTTTCTTCAAGGTGATGGCACCGGCGTTCTGGGCGTTGGTCCCGGTGCGGTCGGGCTCCTCTTCCCAAAGGGTATCGCCGTCCATGCTGCCGGTGCCGCCGGTGCTGCGCAGGTGTGTGGTCCATTTCTGTCCGCCGATGCAGATGGCGCTGTGGTCCTCGCTGTGGATGCCGATGTGATAGGTGCCATCGCGCGGGATGACGAGGGTGGCAGTGGCGCGGATGGCGAAGTTGCTTTGGTCGCCGCGGGCGTCGCAGGGGAAGGGCAGGGGATCAGGGAACACGATGTCCCCCTCTGCGCCGGTGTCGGTGTAGTTGATGCGGGTTACGCTGGTTTCAGTGAAGGCTTCGTCGGACTGGACGGTGCGGAAGGCTCCGCGCAGGTTACGCAACGGTTGTTCCCGCTCCGGAGTGACGGCGCGAGTGACGGTCCAGCCGGCATCGGATATGCCGGGCCATGCCACATCCCGGGCGGCTTTGTGCCCAGGCAGTCGCCACTGATCGGTGGCGCCCTCGTAAGTATGTGCGCCGGGGGCAGCGAGGATTTGCATCATCATGACGCGGATGCGATTGCCCAGAAAGACTTCCATGCGGTGATCACCGGCGGGCAGTTCAATGACGCCGATGGCGTGGGCATCACCGCATTCGGTGTCGAAGAATAGCGTTTCCGCATCGAGAGGATCGAGACCGCCGGTGCCGGTGGCGCTTTTCCACGAATGCCCGGGAAAGCGCACGGCGAAAAAGTCGTCGGCGTGGATGCTGAAACTCCAGACGCCGGGTGCGTCGAGATGCACCGTGCTGACGTGGAGAGCGCCGCAGTTGTTGGCTTCGCAAGGATGCGCGGGCTTGTCAGTGACGCCGATCCAGCCGCCGGCGGGCGGGCGTGTTTCCGGCAGGTTGTAGTTGAGCCGCGGCATGGCGAAGCGCGGGATGTCGGCTTTGAGGCGCGGCACAAAATCGTCGAGCATTTCCCGGATGCTGTGGCCGTTGAGTTCAGAAAGCGCGCACGTCGTCCACGCGCCGGTGCCTTCGCGCGCTTTGGTGCCCGCGAGGATGTCCGCAGGCCAGCGTTCCGGCAGGACACGGCCGATGGTGCGCACGCCTTCCACGGGTTTCGGCAGCGCGGTGTCCCATTCGATGAGGAATGGATACAACTGCTCTATTTCGCCACCGCTGCCAATGCCCGTGTCGGCCCAGCGTCCGCCGTATTCCAGAGCCACAGCGTCTTCGCCGCCTTCACTGCCCGCGTTAGGCTCGGAGCCGCGCCATGGCGCGTAGTTGCCCAGAGGTTCGCCCGTCACCCAGTGCCAGCCGCCGCGGCGGTTGCTGCCGGCTTCGCGGCCGCCAAAGGCTTCATTGTCGGTGAGTCCGATCCACAGATACCAGCCTTCGACATGCTGATAGACGAACATGTTTTCCGCCGCGCTGCCGATGGTGACGAGGTGCCCCATTTTGTCCGTGCCGCCCGCAGGATCTTTAGTGGAAGCGGCGAGTTTCTGCGCCGCCGCCCAGGTGAGTTCGTCCGTGGAAGTCTGATAGATATTCCACGTCCCGCCCGGACCGAACGGCGCGCACAGGATGCCGCCGGGCGGAGCGTTTTGGGAAAGGGCTGGCGATGCGGCGAGGAGGAGGCAGAGACAGGTAGGGAGATGCATGACGGGGACGGTGAGCAGGCGGTCGCTGCCTGCCGGACATAAAATCAGGCTGGCGGGTTTGTCCCGAACTATCTCTGACGGTCGCCGCGGATTTGCGGGCCGCACTTGTCCTATCGCTACAGGTGCGTGGTGCGGCACTGAATATAGACACGACCGCCCGCGGCGGCGGCGCCGGTGAGACGCCAGACTTCCGTGACGGCTCCGGCGGCTCCGGGAGTCGCAGATTGCAGGACCATGCCGGTGGTGCTCCACGCGGTTAGGTTGGTAGAGGACTCGACGACGAAGCTGGCGTCGTCCGCATTGAGCTGGCGGGTGATGGTCAACTCGATGAACGGCCCGCCGGCATCTGTGCCGCTGACAGGATGGAGGTCGAGGCCGGCGGGCGAGGTGTCGCTGGTTCCGAGTTCGTATTCCATGAGGGCAGTGAGGCCATCCTTGTCCAGGTCGGCAGCGGGATTGCCGGTGAAGCGCAGGGCATCGTCGCTGCCCGGATTGCCGCCAGGGGCGATGCTGGCGCGCCAGTTTGTGGGAATGGCGGGATCGGGGCTGGTCTCCGGACGCATGAGCACGAGGCTGGCTCCGGTGCCGTCGGCGTCCGGCCAGGGAGGGAGGTCGTCGTAGGCGAATTCCTTGATGGTGTTGCCCTGAGGGTCTTCGAGTTTGATGATCTCCCCGCCGTTGCTGAGAGCGGTGGGAGTGGTGAAGACGCCAGCGACGGGAAGTCCTGCACCATGCACGGCGGTGAAGGCGGCGAGATCGCGCACGATGAGCGCCCGTGCGCCCGGGGCGAGGCTGGTGATGGGGCTGCCGGTGAAGTTGAAGTCCACGCCGGCATTGAAGTGGACGTTGGCCATGCTCAGTGTCACCGTGGCGCTGATGTTGGTTACTTCGATGAACTCCGCCAGTCCGTCACCCCCGGGATTGTACATGATCTCTGTGACGGCTAGGAACTGTTGATGCGGTGTCGGGGGACCCGTGTAGCTCGTGGTGACGCGCTGAGTGCCGGTGTCGTCGAGCAGGTTTAGCGTTTCGCCGAGATTGCTGAGGTGGCCCTGATAGCCTCCGACAACATTGAGGCTCTCGCCGCCCTTCGGTGAAACTGCGCGGAGCTTGAAGGCATTGCGGCTGGCGGCGACGTAGATTTTGTTGGCATTGGTCCCAGCGGAAGCGGTGCCGTTGATGATGGTGCCCGGCTCGAACGTGAAGGTGACGCCTCCGGTGATCTGCCAGCCGGAGAGATCCAGGGCGATGGAGTTGGGGTTGGTGATGGCGATGTATTCCTGATCCTGGTCACCGCTCGCCGGAGAATGCTCGACGGCGCTGAAGGTGAGCGGCGTGACGCCGCTCAGGTTGTAGGCCGGAGGGACGTTAGTGTCGGCGTTGATGGTATTGATCCGCTGCACCACATAGGTATCCATGAGGCGCTGAATTTCCTGCGACATCGTGTAGGCGGTGAAGGGTGAGGCGGTGGCGACCCCGGCATTCTTCCACGCTGCGGGGGCATATTTCGCGTAGTCGAGCGCGGCGTCTCCTCCTGGCGTGTCGTTCTGTCCGACCGTCCAACTGGCACCCATGCTGGCCGCGATCTCGCTGACCCGCCGGTCATACCACCTGGTCATGTCGCGCGGGGTGGCGCTGGTTTTCCAGAACTTGTCCTGGAGGCTGCGGATGCGGCGCTTGGCCATGTTGGAGAACTCCACGCTGGCGTACATCTTCGCCACCAATCCCTGGCCGGTGCCGCTCAGCGTGCCGCCGGCATTCAGATACATGCCGTCATCAAAGTAGTTGTTCACGCCCGTCCAAAGGCGTCCCTGGCTGAGATCGAGATCCCACGGGAGGAGCGTCCAGAGGTTGGTTTTGCCGGTGTCGCAGTAAACGTAATAGTTTTTGGCGTGCAGGTCCACATTGCCAGTCACGGTGTTGGCGGCCATGAAATTGATCATCTTTGGCACGTCCACGTTGTCGAAGAGAAACGCTCTCCGCGCATTGGCGTCTGCGAGATTCATGCCGACCTCGAAGTTGTAGAGGTCGCTGTTGTTCTCGAACTTGCGGCTCTTCTTCTCCACCCCTGCGCTGGCATCGGTGGCGGGGTTGAGCATGTTATTGTACATCTTGTAGAGGACTCCGTCCTTGTTCAGACCGGCCCGCTCAAGGTAAACATCGTCGCCGTCCTCCACGAAGTCGTAGATGCCGTCGAACGCTCCGTTCAGACGACAGTGGGTCAGGAAGCAGTAGTGAGCAGCCACGCCGGCCTCCCGGTTCATCTCATAAGCAAGGTCGTGACGCAGCCTCGTCTTGTCCGCATAGATCGTCAGCAGGTTGATGTCCTTCGCCCTCGGCTTGAGGGGGTCCAGGCTCCACTTGAAGCGGTAGCCGCGGTTGCCGTCTATGTCATAGCTCTTCTTGAGAAACGCGGCGCCGCTGGTGCTCTGGCCGTGGAGATTGATGCCGACATTGTCGTAGAACTCGCCATTGAGAAAGACGGAGCACCGGGTCCCGGCAGGGGTGGTTGCCAGGCTGGGTGTCTGAATAAATCGGTGAAGGGTGAAGAGCGGCGTGGTGATAGAGGCGTCTGAAGGGACGGTGCCAAAGTACTGCGGTGAATCGAGCGCATCACGGTAGGGCGGCATCTTCGTCTGGAAGCCGGCGGCATCCGTGGCGGTGACGCTCCACCGGATCATCTGGCCGGCGACGATCTGAACGGAAGGAATCAGACCGGTGAAAATGGCGTCTCCCGCGGTCGCATCCCCGTTGGTTCCGTTATCCACCATCGCGACGCTGGCTTCGGTGTCGTAATTCTTGCGATAGGTGAGGCTCACGGTGGTGATGGCGCCTCCCTGTGCGGGAATGATGTGAGCCGTTACCGGAAAGGCGGCGGCCGGCGGCGGCGGAACTGGATTTTCCGTCAGCAGGCGGAGCAGTGGCCCGGCCGCGGCAACCCCGGAGTTGGCTGCCCCCGGACTCGGGCTCATGTAGCCACGAGCCGTGACGGGAGTGGGCGAAACCTGAGTGCGGATCGTCAGTTTGGGGCCGGGACGGTTCTGATCCCATGCGATCCACGCCGGATGGGCTCCGGGAACGAGGATGAATTTACCGTAGTTGGGCGCAGCGGGCGCGGTCAGCCAGTCTTTGACGAGTTGGGTGACGTTCCACACGAAGGACTTGGATTCACCCTGCTGAACGCTCACGCTTCCATAGGATGTCGTCCCGGCAAAGAAATCGGTGAGATCATTGCCATCGGCACCGGTGGCGATCGCGGTGATACCCCGGTTTCCATCGTTCGGCTGGATGAATACGCCCACGGGCGTGGTGACGGTGTTTAGCCCGGAGACGCCGGCGAAAAT
>JANOZA010000839.1:0-1838 GCA_031429155.1 Verrucomicrobiota bacterium
CCAGTGTAGTTGAAGCGCACGCCGAAGCCGCGGAAGACCTCCTGCTTCTTCTCCGCTTTTCCGTCAGGGCCTTTGCCGGTGAGTTTGTAGAGTCCGGGAATGTTGGTGAGCCACACGCCATCGGGCCGCGCGAGCACGCCGGACGCGATGCCGTCCATTATGGAATTGAAGCCGTCGGCATAGACGCTCGACTTGTCGGCTTTGCCGTCGCCGTTCGTGTCTTCCACGAGGCGGACGACTTCGCTCTCCACGCCGAGCTTCTGCCAGTCGTCCGGGAAGCTCTTCTTTATCGAGCGCTCCCAGTCGGCCTGATTCCGGTTCGCCAGATCGTCTTCGAGCATGAACATGTAATGGCGGATATCGAGCACGCTGGTGCGATAGCGGTGCGTCTCGGCGACATACATGCGGCCCTGGCCGTCGAAGGAAAAGGCGACGGGATTGGCGAGCAGCGGCTCGGTTGCCCAGAGGTCCGCTTTGAAACCCACGGGGATCTTCGCACGGCGGAAGCCTTTTTTCGCGGCCTCGGCGGAGTCGGCGGGAGCGGTGTCGGCCTTGCGGTCGTAGGGTTTGAGCGTGTGCTTCGAGGTCTTGTCCTCGGTGACGCCCTCGGCATCGACGGCCAGGCTCGATAGGGGAAAGGCCAGGAGTGCGGCGAACAGGAGCAGGTTGCGAACGTGAGGGAACATGAGGCTGCATACGGGACGGCCCGGATTTCGGCAAGGGGACGCGGGGCCGAGGATACAACTTGCCGCCACGGGATAGGCGGCACATATAGGCGGTCTCCCTACCCCTCCCATGCCCGCTCCCACTTCGCCAAAGGATTGGCTTATTCTTCAATGTAACGCCTGTGGCTCGCCCATGAAAGTGCGCCCGGAATCGGTCGCCGGGGCGCGGGTTTCTTGTCCGGTATGCCGTTCTCCAGTGGCGGTGGAGAGGAATGCTGATGTGCGCTCGCCGGAATTTCGGGCAACCATGGCGCAGGACAGCGACCGGCAAACGAGTGAAGTGACGCGTCGCAAACCAGCGGAGGAATTTCAGCGTGATGAGGAATTTATCCCCGGAACGGCACGGCGGACTGCCCGCGATTCGCGGGAGTTCGAGGGCTCCTCGCAGCCGGAATATGACGACAGCTTCCTGCAAAACCTCAAGAGCACCGAAGAGCATCACAGCGGGAAGCACGTCAAAGTAAAGAAGCGCCGGAAGCAGGGAGCCGCGCCATCCCACCGGGATGTGCTGCTGGACTGGGACACGGTGGTGGATGAGTTGCCGGTGGCGGAGTTGTATTCCGACCCGTGGCTTGAGCCGATGCCCATCCCCGAGGAAGTCATGCGCGAGAAGTCACGGGACTTTGTGGTATCGGAGAAGTCTGAAGACGGCCAGACGGTGCGGCGAGTGAAGCGGGTGCGGAAGCGGCGCATCTTTACGCTGGCCCAGTTGTTCTTTCGCCGGCTGTCCTATGGAATGCGGGTGCTCACGGTGGCCCTCGTGGCGGCCATCGGCATCGCGGGTTTTTGGTGGGGCATCCAGGTCTTCCGGCAAAAGTTTATGCCGGTGACCTTTGAGGATGTGGTGTCGGATTCCCGGGTGGATCCCCTCATTCTGAGTCACGCGGATGAAGACGGAGCCGCCAAAACGGCGACGGCTTTCTTCGGTTCCATAGGCGCTGAGGCCAAGTTGCCGCACGTGAGGCTGCCTGACCGGGTGCGTCCGCTCATGACTGCCTGGTATGCAAAACACCCCGACAAAGCCATCAAGACCGGGGAAATAGTGAGCCGCGACAAGTTCAAATCAGGCGACGCTTATTTCGTGCGCCTCGAAATGGAGGTCAAAGCGCCCGA
>JANOZA010000840.1:0-15700 GCA_031429155.1 Verrucomicrobiota bacterium
CGGCGGCGATGGCGACGACGGTAGGCTGCTCGGCTTTACCCTTCTTGTCGGCGAAGGCGGTGGTGACGAAAGTGCCGGCGGCGAGGAATGCGATGGCGGTGAAGGCGATGTATTTCATGAGGTGTGTTTGTAGTTTTGGGTTGAGTTAGTTCAGCAGCTTGATTAGTGGCTGCATGATGCTGAACGCCGGAGGGTGCCGCACGGATGCGGTTTTTATTTTTTCAAATCCGGGGGCTTTCGGCATCCGGCAGAATGTTGGGAGCGTTCGCGCGCGCCGTTCTAAGAGGGTCGGGATTTCCTGCTCAAATCGCCCAACCTGGCCCGCTCATGCCGCCGGTGCCGGGGGCCAATTTGACGACGCAGAATCTGCCGGATGGTCCGGACCCCGGGGAGCGAACTGAAATTTCACAGCCGGTGGAATCCTTCTTTGACCGGCAGGCGTATCCCGGTCATCCATTCGCCCTCCCTTCCCATGCTTTCAGAACTTCTCCAGGAACGTGCCGCTCTCTACGTCTCCGGCGCCATGACCGCGCTGGAACGCGAAAACTTTGAGCTTGTCCTCAAATTTCACAGCGAACTCCTCGCTCAGGTGAACGCATTGCAGGACGTGGGCACGGCGGTCGTGCTGTCGCATCTCCCGGGCGCGCCCACGGTGTCGGGCACGGTGAAGGATCGCCTGTTCGGAAGGCTCGACACTTATCCGCGGGACACGGAGGAGGAATGTGTCGTCGTGACTGATCCTGACGGACTCGTGGAGTGGGTGAATCCCGCCTTCACCGCCATGTGTGGTTATTCGCTGGCAGAACTCAAAGGCCGCAAGCCAGGTGCCCTGCTTCAGGGGCCGGAAACGGATGCCGCCGCGGTGGGGCGTATTCGGTCTGCCGTCCGGGAATGCGTGCCGTGCCGCGAGCAACTGGCGAACTACCACAAGAACGGAACGATGTACCGGGTGGATGTCGCCATCGCTCCGGTGCTCGATGATGACGGGCAGCCGCTCTGGTTTGTGGCCACGGAGCGGGAACTGAAGGCGGCTTGATCAGAGCTGACCTTCCAGTATCTCGCGCAGCCGTCCCATGCCGCGGCGCACGCGGGCTTTGACCGTGCCGAGAGGCAGATTGAGTTGCGTCGCCACTTCCCCCTGAGTGAGTGACTTGAAGAAGGTCAATTCCAGGGCCTCGCGCTGTTCGGGGGACAATTGCTTGAGGGCCTCGCGGACGAGAGTCCCGCGCTCGGTGCTGATCACAGCAGAGAGCGAATCGCGGTCATCGAACTGTTCGCCGGAGAGCGACTCCTGCGCCGCTTCATCGTAGAGGCGACGGCGCCGCTGCAGACCGCGGAGCCGGTCAATGGACTTGTTCCGGGTGAGCGTGACCGCCCATGTGAGGGGCTTGCCGCGCGTGGAGTCGTAGAGCGGAGCCTTTTCCCAGATCATGAGAAAGGCATCCTGAAGCACGTCTTCCGCAGCCTCTTTGTTATTCAGGACACTGTAGGCTGTGGCGAAGAGCACGCCGGAGATCCGGTCATAGAGCCGGGCAAAAGCAGCGCGGTCCCCTGCGCCCGTAAGTTGGAGCAGTTCGGTATCGGTGTCGGACTCGGCGGTGGTTTCCGGATTGGAGAGCATAGGGCAGGCCTGCCTTAAGGCAGTAAATGCCGCGCTGCAAGTATGGGGCTGTCTCCGGAACCGACGGCGACAGCCACGGCACAAAAAGGGGGAATGCGCTGACGGGAGATTTCCACGATTTCTGAACCGCGACTCGAAATAATAAGTTTCCGCTATGGGCTTCCATTCGTAATCTCCGGCATGATCAGGTTCCACAAATCTACCGCCCTCTTCGCCCTCGCCATTTCCACCCTGCCCGCCGCCGCCGACTGGTCGCAGTGGCGCGGGCCGAACCGGGACGGCTCCTGCGCCGGGCCGAAATGGCCGCAGAACCTCGCCGGCCTCAAAGAAAAGTGGCGCCTGCCGCTGGGGGCCAGCTACTCGGGTCCGGTCACTGATGGCAAACTTGTCTTCACCACCGAGAGCAAAGACAAGCAGTTCGAACTCGCCCACGCTGTGGATGCGACCACGGGGAAAATCGTGTGGACCGCGCAGTGGGAAGGCCATCAGGGCGTCCCGTTCTTCGCCGCAAGGAATGGCGACTGGATTCGCTCCACCCCGACACTGGCCGATGGCAGCCTCTTCGTCTCCGGGATGCAGGATGTGTTCATTTCACTGAACGCCGCCACCGGCAAAGAAAACTGGCGCGTCAATTTCCCGAAGGACCTCAAAGCCGGCAGCCAGTCGTTTGGCTATGTCTGCTCACCGCTCGTGGATGGCAATGCGATCTACACCCACGCCGGGGCGGGTTTCTGCAAGCTGGAGCGCAGCACCGGCAAGCTGATCTGGCGCTCGCTGGACGATGGCGGCGGCATGATGGGCGGCTCCTTCTCTTCACCCGTGCTCGCTACTCTGACAGGAAAGCGCCAGCTCGTCGTGCAGGGGCGCAGCGATCTTACCGGACTCGATCCTGACAACGGCACCGCGCTCTGGTCGCAGCCGGTGAAGGCCTTTCGCGGCATGAACATCTTCACGCCGGTGGTGAAGGGAAATCGCATCTTCACCAGTGCCTACGACGGCTCATCTCAGGCGTGGGATCTCGGCAAGGACGGCGGCGCGACGAAGGCAACCATCGCGTGGGAGCACAAATCCGAAGGCTACATGAGCACGCCCGTCGTCATCGGCGGGAAGATATTCATGCATCAGCGAAACCGCCGCTTCACCTGCCTCGACTTCGCCACCGGCACACAGCACTGGGTGAGCGATGAAAAGTTCGGCGAATACTGGAGCCTCATTTACCAGAGCGACCGCATCCTCGCCCTCGATCAAAACGGCACGCTCCTGCTCATCCGCGCCAATCCGGAGAAGCTCGAAATCCTCGATCAGAAGAAGCTGACGAAGGAAGAATGCTGGGCGCACCTCGCGGTGGACGGGCGCATCCTTTATGTGAGGGAACTCAAGGCGCTCGTGGCTTACGAGTGGCCGGGTGAGTGACATCGTGAAAAGTCACTGGAGCCAAAAGCACCAGTAAGACCATGCGCCTTTGGACCATTAATTCCAATCATCTCGACGCAAAAGGAGTCGTCGCGCTGTGGCGCGAGGCGTTGCTGGCGCAGAAAGTTTTGCAGGAAGGTACGCGAGGGCAGCTACCGGCATCATCCGCAACTGCGCCCCTTTCTCGCCACGCCCCGGCCAGTCGCAGCGCTGGCGCGTTACCTGGGTGCCGTCCACGATGAATCCGTTCCCCGGGGTTATCATTTCGACGCTGCGAAAATCGGGCCGGAACGATCCCGGGGTTTGATCAACGAGTCGGAGGGGCAATTGCTTTACGAATGGCCGCATCTTCGGCGCAAGCCGGCGCAGCGCGACCCCGCAGGGTTCCGCGCCAGTCAGTCTGCGAGGGCGCCTGAGCCTTATCCGATCTTTCGCATCGTCCCTGGAGAAGTGAGCGAATGGGAGAAAAGAGTGTGGCCCCCAATTCAAGAGGAGGGACCGGAGGCCACTCTGAAGACTCCGTTTCCTCTGTTGGCTTCTGTTAATAGATGTATCTCCTGCGCGGTGCCGGCCAGGCATTCACTTGGAGACTAATCTGAAACAACCAAACAGAAACACACACCATGAAACGAACCACACAAACCATCCTCGCGCTCGCCTGCTGCGGTTTCACACCCGGCGCGTGGGCGGATCAAGTTCCCACCAGGGAGGGAGTCGCGCCGATTGGCAAAACTGAATTCTCGCCCTATGCCGGGCGCAATTTTCCAACACGCGTCCTGTGGGGCGACACTCACCTGCACACGGCGATCTCGGTGGATGCGGGCACGATGTGCCGGGTCGGGCAGGAGGATGCCTACCGGTTTGCGCGCGGCGAGGAGATCAACACGACGCACGGACTTCGCGCCAAGCTCTCGCGGCCGCTCGACTTTCTCGTGATTTCCGATCACGCGGAGATGTACGGGTTGATGCCGCAATTGCTCAGCGGCGATCCCGAGATTCTTGCGACGCCGATCGGCAAGAAGTGGTATGACGAGTTGAAGAGCGGCGACAACGACCGGGTCTTCGCCACGGCCATGGAGATTGTGGCCTCGCTTTCCACCAAGGAAGCGCCCATCAAGAGCGCGAAGGCCGTGCGCAATGCCTGGCAGGCCTACACCGCCCTTGCTGACAAATACAACGAGCCGGGCCGCTTCACGGCGGTCATCGGTTTCGAATACACGACGATGGGCGGCAACAATCTGCACCGCAATGTGCTCTTCCGCGGCAATGCCAGCGTGGCCAACCGCACCGTGCCCTTTTCCCAGTTCGACAGTCAGAATCCGGAGAAGCTGTGGGACTATCTCGCCGCCTTTGAGAAGGAGACCGGAGGCGAGGTGCTCGCGATCCCGCACAACGGCAACCTGAGCAACGGCCGCATGTTCGCGGTGGAGACCTTCGACGGCAAGCCGCTCACCAGGGAGTGGGCCGCGATGCGGGCGCGCTTCGAGCCGATCATCGAAGCCACCCAGATCAAGGGCGACAGCGAAACGCACCCGATGCTTTCGCCGAACGACGAGTTCGCCGACTATGAGAAGTGGGACAAGGCCAACCTTAACGGCACCGAGGTAAAGAAGCCGGAAATGCTGCAATACGAATACACCCGCGAGGCTCTCAAGAATGGCATGGTGCTGGAGAAGAAACTCGGCGTGAACCCGTTCAAGTTCGGCATGGTCGGCAGCACGGATGCCCACACCGGGCTGACGGCGGTCGAGGAGGAAAACTTCTTTGGCAAACACTCCGGCGTCGAGCCTGAGCCGCATCGCTGGGATCACGTCGTCATCGCAGCGCCCGATCCCAAATACACCGTCAAGGGCTGGCAGCAGGCCGCCGGTGGTTATGCCGGGGTCTGGGCGACTGAAAACACGCGCGAGGCGATCTTCGACGCCATGAAGCGCAAGGAAACGTATGCCACGACCGGCCCGCGCATGACGGTTCGCTTTTTCGGCGGATGGGACTTTACCCGGGAGGACACAGAAACCCGTCTCCCGGCCAATGCAGGCTACGCGAAAGGCGTGCCGATGGGCGGCGACTTGCCCGCCGCGTCCGGTGGCAAAAAAGCTCCGAGCTTCCTCGTCGCCGCGATGAAGGACCCCTTGAGCGGCAACCTTGATCGCATTCAGGTCATCAAGGGCTGGGTGGACAAGGATGGCAAGACTCAGGAGAAAGTTTATGACGTCGCCTGGAGCGGCGACCGCAAGGCGGGTGCGGACGGCAAACTCCCGCCGGTCGGCAACACCGTGGATGCAACGAACGCGACATGGAAGAACACCATCGGCGCGACGGAACTCATCAGCGCGTGGACGGATCCCGACTTCGACGCGGCGCTGCCCGCCTTCTACTACGCCCGCGTCATCGAGATTCCCACCCCGCGCTGGACTGCCTACGAGGCGAAGCGATTCGGCATCAAGATGTCGAAGGATGTCCCGATGACGACGCAGGAACGCGCCTACACCTCGCCCATCTGGTTCACGCCGGAGAAGTGAGGATTCAACGGGAGGGAACGGAGGGAACAGAGCTCAACTCTGCAAACTCCGTTTCCTCTTTTTGCTCCTGTCAAAATTCTCAATGAGCCGCATTCGCACAGGCCTCGTTGTCGCCGCCGCGGTTCTGTTCGCGAAGGTGGCGTCGTGGGGATGCCCGATCTGCATGGGCGTCGTGCTGCAGAAGCCGACATTCGCGGATGAGGTGAAAGCCGCGCGCGATGTCGTGGTGGCTCATCCGGCGGGGCAAGCGGAGGCATTTGAAATCGGCATGGTGGTCAAAGGCGATGCGATTTTGAAGGGCAGCGCCGTGCGCGTGGCTGGCATCAAGGAAGCCGGCAGCGTGATCCTGTCGCGCACGACGGCGGACGGGACGTGGACCAGCCACGGAACGTCGGGCGTGCATCTCGTGCGCTTTTTCGATGCGGTCCGCGCGCTGCCCGCTGCGGCCCCCGCGACCGATGCGGAATGGAGTGCGCGGCTGGCAGTCTTCCGTCCGTTTCTCGGCCATCCCGATCCGCGGATCGCACGCAGCGCATGGGCGGAGTGGGCGCGCGCGCCGTATCGCGTGCTCCGGCTCCAGCGGGTGAAGGCGGAGGAACTCCGCGCATGGCTGCTCGATCCGGCGCAGAGTTTCGCCACGCCGATGTGGCTGGTGCTGCTCGGCGTTTCCGGCGATGCCGACGACGCCCGCCGCATGGATGAACAACTCGAAGCGGCATGGAAAAAGAACGACGCCTCGCTGGCCGCGGCTTTACTCACCGCCCGCATCGAGCGCGAAGGCGAGAAGGGCGTGGCGTGGCTCGAAGAGCATTACATCCGCGACCGCGAGCGCACGCTCGAAGATGTCCAGGCCGCTGTCGCCGCGCTCAGCGTGCAGGGCGAGGCCAATGCCGCGCTGCGCCCGCGCATTTTGGCCGCCTGCCGCACGATGCTGGCGGAACGCCGCCCGCTCAGCGGCCTCCTCGCGCGCGACCTCACCGCATGGGGCGACTGGAGCGCGCAGGCTCATTACGAATCCCTGCTCGCGTCCGGCGAACCCGTCCTGCCGGAAACCCGCCGGGCAATCATGGACTATCTCGGAGCCTGCCGCAAAAAAGCGGCCGCGCCCTCCGCCAGCCCAACCCAATGAATTCAACAAGAGGCAAGGGAGGGAACAGAGATTGAATCTGATGCCTCCGTAACTCTGTTCTCTCCGTTTCCTCCTGTTCAAATCCCATGAAATTACTCCGCGAACCACTTTTCCATTTTCTCCTCCTCGGTGCGGCGCTTTTCGTCGGCTACCGGCTGACGAATCGCGCGCCGGAAATCGGGACGCAGCAGATTCTGGTCAGCCCGGGACAGATCGAACACATGGTCAACACTTTCGCGCGCACCTGGCAGCGACCGCCGGACGAACTCGAAGTGAAGGGGCTGATTGATCAATTCGTGCGCGAGGAGATTTTCTCGCGCGAGGCGATGAAGATCGGGCTGGACAAGGATGACGTCATCATCCGCCGCCGGCTCCAGCAGAAGATGGAGTTCATCGCGGAGGACTTCGCCGCGGGCCTCGCGCCCTCCGAAGCGGAACTCGCCGCTTACTTTGAAAAGCACCCGGATTCGTTTCGGCAGGACCAGAAGCTGACTTTTCGGCAGGTCTATCTCAATGCGGACAAACGCGGCGACAAACTGGAGGCTGATGCCGCGCAGATGCTGGCGGAGTTGAAAGCGAAAGGCGCGCAGGCGGACACGTCCGAACTGGGCGATCCCTCGCTGCTGCCGCCGGCACTGGTGGATGAACCGCAGCGCGGCATTGAGAGCAGCTTCGGGATCGAGTTCGCCGCGCAGCTCGCTAAGCTGCCCGCAGGAGAATGGAGCGGGCCGATTCAGTCCGGTCTCGGCAGGCATCTCGTCTTCATCGAGCAGCGCACGGAAGGCCGCGTGCCCGCGCTCGCCGACGTGCGAGAGCAGGTGCTGCGCGAGTGGGAGAATGAGCGCCGCACGGAGACCAACCACCGGTTCCTCGGCGAGCTGCTCAAGCAGTATGAAGTCACCATCCAATGGCCGAAGGACAAGTCCGCCACCGCCGCCGCGAAATGAGGATCACACTGAACCATTTTGAACAGGAGGGAACAGAGGGAATGGAGAAACCGGTCTCCGTTGGATTCTGTTCAAATCCGAAGCGCACACCGTTCCCTCTCCCCTCCGTTCTCTCCGTTTCCTCCTGTTCAATTCTTTTCTTCCTCTTGTGTTTCGCATCTGCGTTCGCGCATGAAGTGCGGCCTGCGTATCTCGACCTGCGCGAGACCGCGCCGGACACTTACGACGTGTTGTGGAAGGTGCCCGCGAACGGCGAAATGCGGCTGGCGATTTACGTGCAGTTTCCTGCCGATGCGCGCCAGCTCAGCGAGCCGCGCGGCATGATCTCCGGTGCCGCCCACATCGAACGCTGGCGCATCCAGCGCCCCGGCGGACTGGATGGCCAAAGCATCGCCATCGAGGGACTTTCCTCGACGAAAATAGACACGCTCGTGCGCGTGACGGACGTGAACGGCGTGACGAAAACTTTCCGCGCCACACCCGATGCGCCCTCAGTCACCATCGCCGCCGCCGCGTCCGGCTGGCAGGTCGCGCGCACTTACACCGCGCTTGGTTTTGAGCACATCCTGCTCGGCATTGATCATCTGCTCTTCGTGCTCGCGCTGGTGCTGCTGGTGAAAGGCTGGAAGCGCCTCGTGGGAACGATCACCGCATTCACCATCGCGCACAGCATTACCCTGGCGCTCGCCACGCTTGGCATCGTCCATGTCCCCGGCCCTCCGGTGGAGGCCTGCATCGCGCTGAGCATCGTCTTCGTTGCCGCCGAAATCCTCCGGGAACGTAGCTCGACATTCCGATGTCGAGTTCCCGCGACAACCCACTCGACATTGGAATGTCGAGCTACGCCTTTCACGCTGACTGCACGCGCGCCATGGGTCGTGGCATTCACCTTCGGCCTGCTCCACGGACTCGGCTTCGCCGGCGCGCTCAGCGAAGTCGGCCTGCCGCAGCACGCCATCCCTCTCTCACTGCTCTTCTTCAACGTCGGCGTCGAACTCGGCCAACTCGCCTTCATCGCCGCCGTGCTCGCCCTCGCTGCATTCGCCCGCCGCCTTCCGATCCCGCTCCCGCGCTGGGCACCACGCATTCCACCCTACGCCATCGGTGCGCTCGCCATGTTTTGGGTCATCGAGCGCACCATCGCTTTCTAAACTGCCATCCATCAACCGGCGAAGATCCGGCTGGACACCTTCCACATCAAAAGGTCTGAAGCAGCCCGGAGTTAGCTTGACGACAGGCTTTTCGCCGGGAGCATTGATACAATTTACAACCACCCCAACAGAGCCAGCGTCCTGCAGCCACTCACCATCGTATCCAAACCCCATCACACCCGAAATCACCCCATGAAACGCATCACCCTCGCCCTGCTCACCAGTCTTGCCGCACCGTTGTGCGCGCAGGATACCAAAGAAAAAGCGCCAGCCGCCACCGCTGCCACAACCGCCGCCGTCAGCGAGGACGCCCCGTCGCCCGAAATCGCCGGCCTTCAGCAGGCAGCGGCGGATTTTGTCATCGCCTTCAACAAGAAGGATGCCGCCGCCATCGCCGCGCTCTTCACTGAGGCCGGTGAAATGTCCGACCTGAGAGCGGAGGAAGTCCTTTCCGGCCGCGCCGAAATTCAGGCGCACTACGAAGAAATTCTCAAAGCGCCGGACGCGCCGTCCGTCGCGGTCGAAGTGGATTCCGTCCGCCTCGTCGCGCCGGACCTCGCCATCGAGGACGGCACCATTCATTACACGCCGCCCGGCAATGATGAGCCTGCGCGCTCGATCGCTTACACTGCCGTCATCAGGAAAAACGCCGCCGGGGCCTGGCAGATCGCCAGCACGCGGACATTGGAAGAAACCACGGAGGCCGCCGGTCGTCTCGCGGATCTGGCTGATGACATCAAAGGCGACTGGACCAGCCAGAAAGGCGATGTGCGCGTTGATCTCGCGGTGGGCTGGGATGAATCCGGCAAGTTTCTCGCCGGCAAAATGCTGATCACGAAGCCGGATGTCGAACCGGAGACCACCACGATCCGCGTCGGCTGGGATGCCGCGCGCCAGACCATTACCGCGTGGATGTTTGACGATGCCGGTGGCTTCGCCAAAGCCGACTGGACTCCGACTGAAAACGGCTGGCAGATTCGCACCGAGGGCACCACGGCTGACGGTGAATCCATGAGCGGCAATCAGCGCATGGTTTTCAAGGGGAAGGATACGTTCACCTGGTCCGCCAAGGACCGGCTCGTGGACGGAGAGAGTCTTCCCGACACCGAACTGAATGTCGTGCGCCAGGCCCCCGAACCCGCCGCCAAATAATCAACTCCACAACTCATCATACCATGAAACCATTCAACGCACTCGTAGCAGCCCTTTTGGGGCTTTTCGTAAGCAGCACTGAAGCCGAAGCCCGCGGTGGTCGCGCCGGCGGTGGAGGTGGAGGTGGCGGCAGGGCCACTGCGGCCAGCCGGCCTTCCGTCAGCCGCCCGTCCGGCGGCGGTGGCGGTGGATTTTCCGCTCCGCGCAATCAGGCGACCGGCTCGAAGATCCAACGGCCCGCCGCCCGCCCGGCTCCACAACCCGCGGCGCGCCCCGCCGCCCGCCCGGCTCCGCAACCCTCCCCGCGCCCCGCCGCCCGCCCGGAAACCAAACCAACGACCCGCCCGTCCGTCGAGCGCCCGACGACCCGCCCTTCGCAGCCCGGCATCAACCGCCCTGACAACCCGGGCAATCGTCCCGGCAACAATGGCCCCGGAAACGGCGCCGGGAACAACCGTCCCGGAGACAACCGTCCCGGCAACAACGACGGGCCGCTCGCGAATCGCCCCGGAGCGAACCGCCCGGCGACCTTGCCCGGCATGGTCAGTTATCCCAACCGCCCGGGGAGTAACCGTCCGAACATCGGCAACGACCGCGTCAACATTGGCAATATCGGTAACAGCGGGAACAAGGTCAACATTGGCAATGTCAACGTCGGTGGCCGCAACAACGGCCTCAATCGCCCCTCCACGCTCCCCGCCGGCAATCGCAACTGGGACAACAACAAGTGGGGCGGCGGCAACAGCGTCTGGGGTAACAACGTCAACATTGGCAACAATGTGAACGTCAATATCAACAACAACTTCCGCAACAGTAACAACTTCGCCTACCGTCCCAACTGCTGGGGCGGCAGTCCGTGGTGGGGAGCCGGCCATTGCCACTCATGGCACCACGGCCACTGGGGCTACGGCTACAACCATCACTACTACAACAGTCACTGGTACTTCCACGACGACGACGACTTCGCGAAGGGCTTCATGTGGGGCATCGCGGTGTGGAGCCTCGGCAACATGGTCTATGACATGGGATACAACAGCTACAAGAATCCCTATCCTGCGCCGCCGGTGCAGAACACCACCATCGTCTATACGCAGCCGCTGTCCGTGACCGCCGCTGCGAATCCGCCCGGCGATGATAAAACCGCCACCACTGCCCAGACCAAGTCCGGCGAGATCATGGAACGCTCGCGCACCGCCTTCAAGAAAGGCGACTTCGTCACCGCCATGTCTTCTGTGGATGAAGCCCTCAGCTACACGCCCGGGGATGTCACGCTGCACGAGTACCGTGCGCTCGTGCTTTTCGCGCTCGGCAAGTTTGCGGACGCCGCCGGCGTGCTCAATCCCGTGCTCGCATCCGGCCCCGGCTGGGGCTGGGAAACGATGGTCAGCTTCTACGACTCCTCGTCCACCTACACCGCACAACTCCGCAAGCTGGAGGATTACTCGAAAGGCAAGCCCGCCGCTGCGGAAGGACACTTCCTGCTGGGCTATCACTACATGGTCTCCGATCACATGGACCAGGCCTACGCGGAGTTTGAGACCACCGCGAAGCTCCAGCCCGCAGATTCCATCGCCCGCCAGCTCCGCGACCTGACGAAGAGTTCGCTGCCCGGTGATGCCGACGAAGAAACCGCGCCGGTCGTCCGGCCCGCGCCCGTGCCGGGTGAAAAGCTCGTCGGTAAATGGGTGTGCGACCGCGGCGCGGACGGCAAAGTCACCTTCACCATGACCGCAGACGGCAACTACACCTGGGGCTACATGAATGGCGACAAGAGCACCGACCTCAAAGGCACCTACGGCCTCAACGACAAGGGCCTTCTGGTCCTCACTTCGGAAGACTCGCAAATGGTCTCGGAGGTCTCGCTCACCGGCTCCGCCGCCATGAAGTTCACCCTCATCGGCGCGCCCGACGGCGATCCCGGTCTCGAGTTCAAAAAGAGCTGAGACCAGCGCATCCGCAACACGTTCCCGGGACTGCTGCTGTCAGGCCCGGGAACGTTGCTGCTGGAGATATTGACTCCCGACTCCCCCGAATGGCCGGCCCTGCGCTGTGATGCGGCGCTTGCCCCGATTGGAATTACCTCTATTGGCAGGGCCGCCAGTCACCAACATTCCAAAACCCCATGAAACTATCCCTCCTCCTCTGTCTTCTGCCGTTAGCCACCGCCATCTCTCAGGTTCCCGCTCCGCCTGCACCCGCTGCCGAGGAACAGCCTGCCAATACCGGAGGCTTGGAAGAGCCGCCGGTGCTTAAAGCATCGGACATTCTCCAGCCGGCATGGTTGAAAGGGCCGCATCACTCGGTGCGCGAAGAAGTGACCACCTATTCCGGCTCCAACTGGTTCGTGATTGATTCCGACGTGGGAATCTTTGAAGCCGCCGGAAATGTTAGCCTGCAAAACCGCATCACGGAAATTTACGCGATCATCCGCCTGCGGGAAATCTCGCGCGGCAAGGAATACGGCGAAGCCCTGAAGCGGGCCGCGAAGAGCCCATTCGTGATGGCGAAGCAACTGATCACCAATCCGGTGGATACCATCAGCGCGGTGCCGAAGGGTGTTTTCAAGCTCGTGAACCGGACTGGCCGCGCCATTCAAAACGCCGCCACCGGGCGGGAAAAGTCGCAGTATGAGGACAACGAAGCCGCCGCGCTGCTCGGCGTCAGCAAGGCCAAACGCGAACTGGCGTTTCAGTATGGCGTCAATCCCTACAGCTCCAACTCCGTCCTCCAAAAGGAACTCAACAGCCTCGGCTGGACGAGCTTCGCCGGGAAAGCCACCGTCACCGTGTTGACCTCCGGCATCGGCGGCGGCGCGGAATCCGTGCTCAAAGTCACCGGCGTGCTCGGACGCAATGCCGTGCGCATTCGCGACACCAACCCCAACGACCTCCAGCGCGAGAACAAGGCGTCGCTCATGAAAATGGGCGCGTCCGATGCCGCGGCCGAGCAGTTCTTCTTTAACAAGACACTCTCGCCGCTGCACCAAACGAACATCATCACCGCCCTCGAATCGCTCCAGGGAGTCTCCGGCCGCATTGATTACGCCATGCTCGCCGCCACGACCGCTGAAGACGAAACCGATGCCTCTTTCTTTGAACAGACGGCCCATCTCATCGCCCGCGTTCATGCAGAATCAGCGAAGCTGAAGAGCATCACGATTCGCGACGGCTTTCCAGTCTGCATCGGACAGAACGGCACCACTGTCGTCGCGCTGCACTGGGACTACGCCGCATGGACGCAGCGCGCCTCGGCATTCCTCGCGGACCTCCAGCAGCCCGCCGCACCGGATGCCCCCGCCCCCAAACTGGCCGTCATGATCACCGGCCAGGTTTCCCCGCTCCTCCGCCAGCAGCTCGAAGCCCGCAAAGTCCAGGTCTATGACCGCGTCATCCCCGGGCCGCTCAAGTAATTTCTGCACGCAGCCCCCGGGCAGACACTGACGGAAACGAGGAGACGGCTACTGCCGGACCGGACCGATCATGCCACCGACTCGCGGTCCCGGGAATGGCGCGGACCAGCGTGGCCTCCGGCGGCAGAGAGCTTGCCCTTGAGAAAGTGACTTCCCTACACCCTTAGTGGGCGCGCTTCCCGCGCGAAGACCTCGGCCCGCCAAGCACCCCAATCCTCCTCTCCATCTGCATATGAAATCGCTCCTCCTGACAGCATGGCCCGCCGCCTTCCTGCTCGTGCTCACCGCCGCCGCACACGCCGCCGATGCACCCTCCGGCATGGTCCTCATCCCCGGCGGCGAATTCCAAATGGGCTGCGCGCTCCCCGGGGCCAAACTCAACGAGCAGCCCGTCGTCAAAGCAAAGGTGGACGCCTTCTGGCTGGATGCGCACGACGTGACCAATGCGGAGTTCCGCAAGTTCATCACCGCCACGAAATACAAGACCACCGCCGAGCGGCCCGTGGACTGGGAGGAACTGAAGAAGCAACTTGAGCCCGGCACGCCGAAGCCACCGGAGGAATCGCTCCGGCCAGGCTCGATGGTCTTCCAGCCCACGACAGGGCCGGTGGACTTAAAGGAAATGGCCGGTTGGTGGGCATGGACGATCGGGGCCGATTGGCAGCATCCCGCGGGGCCGGCGAGTAACATTGACGGCCTCGATGAGCATCCCGTCGTGCAGGTTTCATGGGACGACGCCATGGCTTACGCGAAATGGGCCGGCAAACGGCTGCCGACGGAGGCCGAGTGGGAATTTGCCGCGCGCGGCGGACTGGAGGGCAAACGCTTCGCATAGGGCGATGAATTCAAACCCGGCGGCAAGTTCATGGTCAACACCTGGACCGGCGAGTTCCCCTACAAGAACACGAAGGAGGACGGCTACGAGCGCACTTCGCCGGTGAAAACCTATCCGCCCAACGGCTACGGCCTCTACGACATGGGCGGAAATGTCTGGAACTGGGTCAGCGACTGGTACCGCGTGGACACTCACGCGCGTATGAAACTGGAGCCCGACTGCTGCCAAAATCCTCAGGGGCCCAAGTCCAGCTACAGCCCCAACCATCCCAACCAAACGGAGCGAGTCACCAAAGGCGGCTCGTTCCTCTGTCATGTGAACTCCTGCGAAAGCTACCGCCCCGCCGCCCGCCGCGGCACGCCGCCGGACACCGGCATGAGCCACATCGGATTTCGCTGCGCCAAAAGTGCCGTAGAAAAATCAGCCGCGCCTCCCTCACCGCAAAAATGAAGAGACCCATGCTCCCGGACGCCGTATTGCCTGCATCCACCGTTTCCTCCCATTCAGGCAGCGGGAGGTGGCGCCGGCTGGTCCGTCGCAAAGAACTGCTCCAGGATGGAGCACACTTCCGGGAGATGGATGGTCGCGACCTGCCACACGATGTTCAGGGCTACGTTCGCATAGTCGTGGGCCACGATGTTTCTCATGCCCCGCATTTTGCGGAAGGGCAGTTCAGGCACTGCGCGCCGGGTCTCGTCGCTAGATGGACGGTGGCTTCGCCGATGATCTCGATGCGCCGGATCACGGCATCCTGCTTTTGAGTATCGGTCAGAAAACCGGCCTCCTCCGTGTCCTGCACATACGAGGCGATGAGGCGCGCCGCAGTCAGGATGTCCCGCAGCCGGCCCAGTTGGTCAGCTTCCATAGACGCAAACCGCCGTGCGCAGAATGTGCTCGCGGGCGAGGCGATTGGGGGAATTCTCGAGCGAGCGGCGCAGCACAAAATCCACGGGAGCACCCACCACTTCCTCCGCCTCGCCGGCCATTTCCAACAACTCCGCAGTCGAGACCGGCTCCGATTCCTCCAGCGTCACCAGCAGGTCCACATCGCTGCGCGGCCCGGCTTCCCCGCGCGCTGCGGAGCCGAACAGGTCCAGCCGGCGAATGCGATGTTTCACGCAAAACGGGTGCAGGCGCCCGCGCAATTCGGCCAGGGAAAGGTTGGTTTGGTTGGTCTGCACGCCCGGATGGTAACGGGCTGAGTCTGCTTCGGCAAGCCCACAATCCCTTCCGGCCACCGCCGGACACCGGCATGAGCCACATCGGATTTCGCTGCGCTCTCAGCGCCGCGCAAAAACCCGCCGCTTCCGGCGGCACTCCCAACCCAATCTCCGGTCCGCAAAAGACGGCTCCGGCTCAAACAACAAAACCATGAAACGAAAACACAGGCATCCCACAGGATTTGATCAGAAGGATGTGAGGGTATCTGAAAAGTGCGGGTGACCAGGCGGCAAAATCGTGATGATTTGGAGGTGTTATGGAAACCAAATCAAAAAAGACATCCGCCGCCCAGCCGACCCG
>JANOZA010000841.1:0-9301 GCA_031429155.1 Verrucomicrobiota bacterium
ATTGCAGACAGATGCGGCGGGCAATTTCTATTACGCCAAGTCCGCGCGTCACGCCTTGCCGGCCATCGTCGCGCAGCACGGCACGCTGCTGCGCGTGAGCGCCGACGGCTCGCGCACCGACATTCTCGCCACCGGCTTCCGCGCGGCGAATGGTGTGTGTATCAATCCGGACGGCACGTTCTTCGTCACCGATCAGGAAGGCCACTGGATGCCGAAGAACCGGATCAACCTCGTCCGGGGCAAGGGCCCGTCGGAGTTCTTCGGCAACATGTTCGGCTACCATGACATCACCGACAACAGTGACAGCGCGATGCAGCCGCCGCTGTGCTGGATCACCAATGCCTTCGACCGCTCGCCATCCGAACTTCTATGGGTTCCGCGCGAGGCCAAATGGGGCGGACTCAACGGCGCGCTGCTCAATCTCTCCTACGGCTATGGGAAGATTTACACCGTGCCTTTTGAAACGGCGAACGGCCAGCCTCAGGGTGGCCTTTGCGCGCTGCCGATGCCGCAGTTTCCCACTGGCGTCATGCGCGGGCGTTTCCATCCCGGCGACGGTCAATTCTATGGCTGCGGCATGTTCGCATGGGCTGGTAATCAAAGTCAGCCCGGCGGCTTTTACCGCGTCCGTTATACCGGCAAGCCTGCGATGCAGCCCATCGGATTGCACTTCGCCAAAGGCCAGGTGCGTGTGGACTTCAGTGATGCCCTCGATGCGGCGAGCGCCGTGGATGCAGCGCGTTACTCCGTCAAAGCCTGGAACCTCAAACGCGGTGCCAACTACGGCAGTTCGCATGTGGGCGAGCATCCCCTCAAGGTCACCGCAGCGGAATTGGCGGGGCCAAAGTCCGTGACGCTCACGATTCCAACGCTGCAGCCAACGATGTGCATTGAGATTCTATGCAAGCTCAAGCAGTCCGGCGGAGGCGAAACCGAGCGGGTCATTGATGGCACGATTAACTCACTCGGAGAATAATATCGCCGGCGATACGGGATTCCGGCCTCGCCAGGTCCGGGTGAAGCCGGGTAGGTAACGTCCATCACCACAGATCACCACAGATCACCATGTCACTCCGTCGCCGCTTTATCCGCCAGCTTTCTCTTTCAACTGCCGCCCTTGGGATGGCGCCACGTGCTTTCGCAGAGCTTACCTCGAAAGACACGGCATCCTTCTTCCTGGTTGGAGACACCCACTACCGTGCCGACGAGAAGGACTTCTCGAAAATGAACGCGGTCTCGGCGGACTACAACGAACGGCTCGTCGGTTGGCTGAACAAATTGCCGGGCACGGATTTTACTAAAGAGGCCGGAGGCGGAACGGTGTCGGCACCGCATGGCGTTATCCATGTGGGCGATCTGATAGACAGCGGGGACAAAACCGGACCCAAAGCGAAAATGATTGGGACAGAGATGAAGGCATGGATCGCTGACTGGGGCCTCAACGGACGTGATGGCAAACTGCACTGGCCCGTGCGTGAGATGCACGGTAATCACGACGGCCCGCACGGGGACACGCCAATGGTGAAGGAAATCATCGCCCGCAACAAACGACGCTCCGGTATCGCCAGTGTGTCGCCCAGCGGCCTGCACTACTCGTGGGACTGGGCGGGCGTGCATTTTGTGGCCCTCGGCATCGTCGCTGGCGATGCCCCGGAGGTGAAGCGGAAGAGGCGGTATGCTCCGCTCGGCAGCCTGCCGTTTCTCAAGCAGGACCTGGAGAAGAATGTCGGGACCAGTGGCCGTCCTGTGGTCCTGCTTCATCATGTGGACGTTCATCGCTACTCCGTCACGTTGCCGGATGACAAAGTCGCGAACAGCGAGTGGGACTACGGCGATGCCCAGGCATTTTACAAAGTGGTGCAGCCCTATCGCATTGCGGCCGGGTTCTGCGGGCACACTCACGGACGGAGGATCGTGCGGTGGAACGGGACGAAGGACGAGAAAGCCGCCGACGGCTTCCCGTTTCTAAATACCGACAACGCCGGGCACTACTCCTGGCCGGCGCAGGCTTTCTTCCACATTGAAATCACGCCATCTGAATTGCGTGCCCGCGAGTTCTTCACCAAGGACGGATGGAAAACCGGCGCCTGGACTCCGCAGATGTGGAAGCTTCCGATCCGCGCCTGAAATCCTGTTCGCATGAAACGAATCCTGATGCATATGCTTTTGCCGGGGCTGCTTCTGTCATGCGCCTCTCCAGATCGGAAACCCGCAGCAAAAAATCTTGAGGAAGAGGAAGCGCTGAACATCGCGGCCTTCCAAAAGCAGTATGCGGCCCATGCGGTGCCGGGGGGAGCGATTTTCCCATTCGACCGTGGCGAGATCGGCAAATTTAAGAAGACACAGACTCTGAGAAAGGCCGGCGGTATGAAACTGGAATTACAGTTGGGTAAGCGGTGGCTGGAGTCCGGAGATTTCCGCACCAATTCCCGGTATCACCTGCTCAATGATAAGGGTCGTCTGCTGGCTGCGGCAGAGAGCACTCTAAGTTTGAGTGATCTGGAGGATGGTGACAACGACAACCTCCTCAGGTCATTCTATGACCCGGCTGCACAGGCGCTGCTGGTTTACGAGGAGATGTGCTGGTGTGTAGGCCGACACATTCTCTTCGAGCGCAGGGCGGCCAGCGACGAATGGGTTGTAAGATACGTCTATTTGCCCGCCCGCGCGTCAATGAATCCCACCATCCGGTCCACCTGCATCGGCATTCAGGATGCAAAGGTCTATTTCGAACTGGATGGCCGCACCTATGCCATTCCTTTCGGGGAATTGAGAGAGGAACAGGACCTGAGGTTTAGCCTCGGCTGAAAGCACATCCCTTTAAGGGCGGAGTTTCATTCCGGCCACAACCTTCTCCGCTTTCAGAACCTCCCGGCATTCCGTCTTTGCCTTTCCCGGGCGGCGTGCTCCATTCGCGGCCATTCCTGCTAATTCTCCCAATTATGAAGTCTTCACTCACTTTCCCGTCTCTCGCCGCCGTCGTCAGCCTTGCGGCAATGCAGCCCTTGTGGGGACAGGAAAAATCGGAGGACACGGCGACGACTTCGCTGGGAGCCCAATACGAGGCGATCGTGAATATTGAGTGCAACAGTCTGGAGGTGGATTACCAGACGCCGTGGAATCCAGCCACGCCGGGGGGCGGGAGTGGCACGGGATTTCTCATCGCGCCGAATCTCTTCATGACGAATGCGCATGTGGTGAGCGATGCTTCGAGGCTGAGCATCCGAAAGGTTGGTGATCCTACGCCCTACCGGGCCAGGGTGAAATACATCGCGCACGACTGCGACCTCGCGCTGCTGGAACTGGTGAAGCCGGCGAAGGCATTTGAAAAGGTAAAGCCGCTGAAGCTCGGCAACGATGTGCCCAAGTTGGACACGACGGTAAAGGTGATCGGTTTTCCCATCGGCGGCGAGCGCATCTCGGTGACGCGCGGCGTGGTGAGCCGGGTGGACTATCAGGAATACACGCACAGCGGTGTGGATCAGCATTTGGCGATCCAAATAGACGCGGCGATCAACCCGGGGAACAGCGGCGGGCCGGTGATGCAGGACGGAGCCGTGACGGGTGTCGCTTTTCAGGGCTACAGCGGATCGGTCGCTCAGAATACGGGCTACATGATTCCCGTGCCCGTGATGCAGCGGTTTCTCAAGGATGTGGAGGACGGAAAGTATGATCGCTATGTGGACCTGAGCATTACCCACTTCGAGTTGCTGAATCCCGCACAGCGGAAGGCGCTGAAACTGCCGGACGATGAGGCCGGGGTGCTCGTTTCCAATGTGGATGCGGATGGCTCATGCGCCGGCGTGGTCCATGTGGGCGATGTGATCCTGGCCATTGATGGCCACACCATCGAGAGCAACGGCAGCATAGATATTGAGGGTGAACAGATGGAAATGGCGGAGGTGGTGGAACGGAAGTTCGCGGGAGATAAACTCAAACTGCGCATCTGGTGCGATGGCAAAATGAGGGAGGAGGAGATCACCCTCAAGAACACCTCGCACTACATGATGACCGCCAACAAGTATGAGCAGCGCCCGCAGTATGTGACGTTCGCGGGCCTTGTCTTTCAGCCGATGGATTCGCCGCTCATGGCCGCGATCAACGCGACCAATCTGCGGACCCGTTACTACTTCCAGTATTTCTCCAATGACGCCCTCTACAAGGAGCGGCCACAGCCGGTGATATTCACCAGCGTGCTGCCGGACAGTATCAACACTTACACCCGGGAGTTCACCGGCCAGATCGTGGATGAGATCAATGGCGTGAAGATCCTGCGGCTCAAAGATGTGGACGAGGCACTCAAGAAAGAGCCGAAGGAGGGATATATCACTGTGAAGTTGCTGGGCGAGGGCCGGCCCATCGTGCTCGACGCCAAAGAGGCCGCCGCCGCTCAGCCGCGGATCATGGAAAAGTACGACGTGAAGGACGCCAGCTATATCGAGTAAAGCCCTTCTTTCTGCATCCATCATTCAGCCTTTCCCTTTCCCAATGACCATTCGTCACTTTCTCTCCGCCGCTCTCGTTTGTCTGACAGTCCAATTGCCGACCCGTGCAGAAGATGGTCCCTCGCCGGAGAAATCCATGATGCGGGTGAACATCACCAGTCAGGGCTACAACTTCGGACTTCCGTGGCAGAAATTGAATCCCGCCACGCGGCGCGGCCTCGGTGCGCTGCTTGCCGGCAATCGCGTCCTTGTTACCGCCGAACTCGCACAGGACGCGAGTTATGTCGAACTGGAGATGGCCGCCTCCGGTCGCAAGCTGGTCAGCAAGGTGGAGACCGTGGACTACGAACTGAACCTTGCGACCATCGTGCCCGCCGGTGATCCGGGCGACTTCTTCAAGGGAATGATCCCGCTGGAAATTGACTCCAAGCTGAAGCCGAAGGCAACGATCGCGGTGTGGCAGTATGAGAACAACGGAGCCCCGGTGACTTCGCCACTGGATCTCCAGCGAGTGGATATCGGAGGCTACTTCCTTGAGGAGTCTGCTTTCCTTATTTTCCAGGCGAACGGGGCCGTGCAGTATCGCGCGGGCACATTCACCCTGCCGGTGGTGCATGAGGGAAAGCTGGCAGGCATGTTGATCCGCTACAATTCGCGCGATCAGGTGGCCGACATTATCCCGCCGCAAATCATTGACCGGTTTCTGAGTGATGCCGCCGCGATGCCCTACGAAGGGGTGCCGAATGTCGGAGCGAAGACCAGCCAGACGCTGGATCCGCAGCTCCGGCGGTATTTGAAGCTGGATGGGGTCGAAGGTGGAATCCTTGTCACCGGAGTGACGCCCGGCTTTTCCGCAGAGCAGGCCGGCTTGAAGGAAGGCGATGTGCTGCTGTCCATCAATGGGCACAAACTCGACAGCCGCGGCTACTACAACGATCCGGATTTCGGCCTGCTCGCCAGCAGTCATCTGCTGCGCGGCGCCGTCCGTGTGGGTGATGTGGTGAAACTGCATGTCGTCCGTGACGGCAAGCCGACCGATATTGACTGCAAAATGCTTCGTCGCAATCCGTCGGACTATCTCGTGGACCCCTATATGTTCGACCGTGGTCCGCGTTACATCATTCACGGAGGTCTGCTCTTCCAGGAATTGACCATGAACTACCTTCAGCTCGCCGGGCGCGAATGGCGGGAACGTGCCCCTTTCCGGCTGCTCTATGCACAGACGAATCAGGAAGAGGTAATGAAGCAGGGCCGCCGCAAGCTGGTCTTCCTGAGCGGCGTGCTCCCTGCACCCGGGACCGTAGGCTACGAGAGCCTGCGCACGCTCATCGTCACGAAGGTGAACGACAAAGTGATCAATGACATCAAGGATCTCGCCGAGGCTTTCAAGTCACCTATCGAGGGGGTTCACAAGATCGAGTTCGACGATCACCCGAAGCTCATTCACATGGACGCGGAGCAGGTGGATGCGGACAACAAAGAGTTCCTGCCTGCGCGGTATCGGATAAATAAACTCCAGCGGCTGGAGTAGCGGGGCGCAGTCGGGCTGTCCTGAAGAGCCGCTTCGCGGAGAGTGGTAACGGCGGCTGGAAGCGGCGCCGCTCCATGGGCTAAAACCTCCGGGGCCAGGCGCAGCGGTTATTGCGCAGGCGGCGGATGGAGGCGCCGGGCTTGATGCGGACGGTGATCAGTTCGGCTGTTTTCGTCTGCGGTGCACCGGCGACGGAGGCGTCAGTCTCTGGGGGAGACCATGACAGGCCATTGCTGGCGTCGGGTGCTGGCTGGCTGGAGGAGGGGAAAACGAGGTCGCAACGATTCATGGGGGAAGTAGTGCCGGGGTCGGCGGGCGTGAAAGAGCGGCGGGCAAGACAAGGAGCTGCCGGGAGTTCCTCACAGGATGGGGACGCAGTTTCAATCACGCGGTAAATGTCCCTCACATCCCGGAATCGGCAACTTTTTTCTCGCGGGAGCGGGCCTGAAATGATGAATTAGCGGTTCCGTGGCTTCCGTTTTGACGGCGATTTTTTCGCGCAGATCGGTTCCGGTTCGGTGGCCGGAATCACCGCCGTGATACCGAAGACGTCGCCGAAATCCATGCCGGCGAGGGCCGCTGAGCGGGCATCCCCCACCACAGCCGGCGCGGTCAGGTGATCAATGGCTTCGGCTGCATTGGTGGCGACCATTTCCTGCGCATCCACGCCGCGAAGTGTGAAGAGGAGCGCTGGCTGGTCGTCGAGCCGGCTCCCGACGGCGTAGAGAGTGGCGGCGAGGTGCTTGCACAGACCGGCGTAGTCCGGGCAGGTGCAACTCAGCTTCATCTCACGCGGGGCAGGGAAGAGGCCGTGCTCAAGATGAGTCACTTCGCCCATTACTTCATCGCTGAGCGCGCCGGAGAGGAGTTCCACGAGGCCGCCGATCCTCCCCTGACACCGCTGCTTGAGTCCAGCCCATGCCTTCGCGGCCAGCGGCGCGATGGTGATGCGGATATCATAGATGCGCGTGCCGGCGACGGTGGAAGTGACGACGCCTTTGCCAATTTGAAGGTCGAGGACTTTGCCGGAGCGAAAGTAGGAACGGCCGCGCGGCAGGCGGCTTTCGTAGTCGCTGTAGGCCATGAGATTCCGGTTCCAGGCCTGGCCCCAAAAGGTGCTGCTGAGATTCCTCGTGTGATTGGGCACCGCGGCGCGCAGGGATTCGCCGGCGGCGCGGCGTTTCTCCAGTTCCTTCTCCACTTTCGCGGCGTCGCGGTCGCGGTGCCGCCACCAGTCTGTGCCCTCGTCATTGTAAGAGTGGCGGGGGGCGTCGTCATCATAGACGATGTCATCACGGTTGGCAGGGCGGCGGGCGGGCATGACGCACGCATAGTCATCGTGCGCCGGTGGTCCAGCTTCTTCTCTCTGGAGCCGCGGAAAATCACGCCGAACTTCACGAGGTTACATAAAACCACGCCGCCGCGGCGCTGATGCGGTGAACTTGCCTTTCTTTCCTTTGCACGAAGACACCTCCAAATCCTGGGAATCATGGATCGCTGAAAACGCCTCGCGCTTTCTGCTGTTCGCACGCCAGCAGACGCGCAGCGAGCACGATGCCGAAGACGTGCTCCAGGAAGCGCTCGTGGAGTCCTGGGAGCGGGGCGGCGGGAGGCCGGAGGCGGCGCTGGTCTTTGCGACCATCAGGCGGCGGGCGATTGATCTGGGCCGGCGGCACGACCGCCGTGCGCGGCGCGAGGAAGCGGCTGCGCCGGAGAATGATGTGTGGTTTGACTCCGCGGTGCATGACCGGGAGACGGCGATGCTCCTTGAGGAGGCTGTCCGCACACTGCCGAAGGATCTCTGCGATGTCATCACACTCAAGATATGGGGCGGTCAAACATTCGCCGAACTCGCCGCCACGCTGGGCATTCCTCAGGGCACCGCGGCCACGCGGTATCGCACGGCCCTTGCTCAGCTCCGTAAATCCCTCACCCCCGTGCTGCTATGAACGAACATGACGATCAAAGTCCCGCCTTTTTGCTTCTCAACGGCCTGCGCCCCGCGGCCCCGTCCGCTGACCTCATGCAGCGGCTAATGGCGGCGCGTCCTGCTTCACAGCCACCTCAGTCGAAGTCGAAAATCATCTCCTTTCTCCCGCTGCTGGCGAGAGCGGCTGTAGTCGCTACTCTCGCCGGAACGGCGACCTGGTATCTGATGGCGGACAAGGCTGCGCCAGTCACTTCGCCCGCCAATCCGGTCGCGGCTGCTGCCGCAGAGAGTGGTCCACAGCAAAGTCTCCAGCGACTGCTTGGCATGAGAGACCTCGGCTTCGCCCGCGATGCTCAGCAGCGTCCTGTCAGGCTCATGCACGCCACCTGGCTCGACGACAACACTTACGTCCCC
Source organism: Verrucomicrobiota bacterium (assembly GCA_031429155.1). Classification (GTDB taxonomy): domain Bacteria; phylum Verrucomicrobiota; class Verrucomicrobiia; order Verrucomicrobiales; family V1-33; genus V1-33. The sequence continues at coordinate 8,321 of JANOZA010000841.1, forward strand.
TCCAACGGCGCGCCGCCCGTGCGCGAAGCCCGGGTCCGCGATGAGATCGTGCCGGTCGTGCTCAATACTTATTAATTCCCGACCATGAAAACCCGACTGCCCGCCATCACCCTTCTTGGCTGCACCCTGTTCGTGTCAGCCCAGGACAGCAGCCCCCCACCTGCCGAGAATCAGGCCGCTTCCGCCAGTGCACCGGCTGTGCAGTCATCGGATGGGAAGATCGTCATCGAAAGAGAGGTGAATGGAAAGAAGGAGAAGCAAGTGCTCGACCTGAACGATCCGGAGACTGCCGCCTCGCTGCATGGTAAGGTCATCATCACGACGGACATCAACGGTAAGAAGGAGACACGCGTCGTGGACCTGAAGGACGCCGACAAGTTGCTGCCCCCGTTCATGTTTAACGAGAAGCCGCTCGTTCGCACCGGGCCGGTCACGTTCCTCGGCGTGGCCACCATGGAAGTGCCCTGCGAGGTCAGCGCCCAGCTCCCGCTCCCGCAGGATACGGGATTGCTCATCGGTGCGGTAGCCCCGGACAGCCCGGCCGCCAAAGCCGGACTCCAGGAGAGCGACGTGCTGAGCAAGTTTGATGATCAAATTCTCATCACTCAGCGCCAGCTCGCGGTGCTCATAGCCAATCACAAAGAGGGGGACGCGGTGAAGCTCACCTATTTCCGCAAAGGACAACAGATGGAGACGACCGCCTCGCTGGGGCAGCACATCGCCGCCGCGACGATGGAGCAGGCGGATCCACTGGCGACCGTGACGCGACGGATTTTGAAAATAGGAGAGGATGGGAAGCCGCTGGTGATGGAAGGGCGGAACGAAGCTACCAACGCATGGATATCGAAATTGATGAAGCATTCGGAAATCCAGAAAGTGTTGTCCCGTGAAGAGCCCCGCGATATCCGTGCCGAACAAAACGTCGGGCGTGATGTGCGGAAGGCATTGGAGCAACTCCCGGCGGAAGTTCGCCCCCAGGTA
>JANOZA010000842.1:0-2225 GCA_031429155.1 Verrucomicrobiota bacterium
CGCTCCATCACCAGCAGCAGCCCGAGCAGACTCGGCAGATGCCCCGCCTCCGCCGCTGGCTCCAGGATTCTCCGCGCCTCGCCAAATCGGAACATGGAAAAATAGCACAGCGCCACCTGCCGCATCGTCTCCGCATTCCCCGCGCCACAGGCCGCCGCCCGCTGCAAAGATTCCTCCGCTTCCTCAAACCGGATCAGCGTGATGCAAAGCGTCGCGAGGTCCAGATGCCACACTGGTTCCTGCGGCTCGCCGGCACAGAGCGAACGAAACAACCGCTCCGCCAGAGCGTAGTCGCCTCTATGATAGGCCGCGCGGGCCAGGGATGCAGGATGGGACATGGATTGAATGCAAAATGATCACGGCAGACTCACCCTGACGCGCAGACAGACTCGTCGCGCGGCCATAGGGCCGTTGGTGTCGAGCGTGCGTAGATTTCCCGTGCGCACCTCGCCGGGGAACAGCGTCGCGGCGGGCTGCCAGTTCACGAGGTCGGCGGACCATTCGGGGATGAGCGTCACGTCTTCCGCGGCGGGGTTGAACGGGATGTCCCAGGTGATTCGGCCATTCTCTTGCAGCACGGTCGGAAGTTGAGTGCCGAGGGCGTAGGCGACGAGATTGGTGATGCCGTCGCCGTTGTCGTCGGCGAGCGGGCTGCCGGTGAAGGTGGTGGCATCCGTGCCGCCGGGGGTGCCGCCATTTACAATACTGGCGCGCCAGTTCGCCGGCAGCGCGGGATCGGGATTCGTCTGCGGTTTGATCAATGTCAGGCTCGGACCGTCGCCGTCGGGCAACTCGGGCCAGGGCGCGACATCATCCCACACGAACTCCTCGATCACCGCGCCGTTCCACGCCCGCAGGCGCAGGTGCTCGCCGCCGTTGTCGAGCGCGGAGGCCGGGCCGTAGGCGCCGAGCACGCGGGGGCCGGAGAAGTCCGCGACGTTCGCGGCGACGATGGCGCGCTCGCCCGCCGCGAGCGTGGTGCCGGCGGCGAAGGCAAACTGGATGCCGCTGTCGAACTGCGCGCCGGTGAGGTCCACGGGCTGCACGCTGATGTTCATCACTTCGACGAACTCCCCGGCGTCCGCGGAGCCGGGCGGATTGTAATGCAACTCCGACACCACGAGATTCGCCGCGCCCGCCGGCGTGCCGGCGATGAAGGTGCCGTAGTTCAGCCCCGACCACCGGCTGCTGACGGTGAACGTGCGCGCCTTGATCACCGCCGACGTGCTCACGAGGAACGGCCCCGTGTAGGCCGTGCCCGACGAGCGCGGGTCCGTCCCGTTCGTCGTATAGTATATAGTACCAGCCTCCGCCGCGGGATTGCTCAGCGTCAGGGTGAAGGCGGCGGGCTGCACGCCGGGCGCTGGCGAGAAGTTCGGCGGCTTCACATACTGCGAGTCAATCCAGTCGGCGCGCTGGGTAAGGAAGTTCTTCATGGAGGTGAGGCCGGAGTTCCACGAAGCGGTCGAGAGGCCCTGGGCATTGGCGATTTCCGTGGTGATGGCCGCGGCTTGTTGATCGGCGATCGCCTGGAGGCTGGCATTCGCATACGGCCCCCGCCGGAGTTCGTACCAGCGATCCACGTATTCATTGAGGAAATCAGGATCGGCGAAGAGGCGCGGGTACCAGAGTTCGCTCTGGCGAAAGTAGAGTGTGGCCGTGGGCGATCCGGAAAGATGATAGGCTCCATTGTTAAAATCCCACATCGGGCCCATGCGGAGCTTGCGTTCTCCGGACGAAACCCACGGATACATACTCAGCAGGAGCCCGTCGCCCTGACGTGCGAGATTGAGCAATTGGAAGTAGTCAATAAAGTCCCGGGTATCCAGGTGGCGCCGGTAACCATTCGCCGGATCGCGCCATGCGGTGTTGTCGTAGAGGGCGTTTTCGAACTGAGTGAACCAGCCCTCGATGGCGGCGCGCTGCACGGCGGTGATGTCGTAGCCGCCGGGATCTTCGAAGTTGATGAAGCAATTGGATTGCCGCGGAATGTCGTCACCGGCCTGCGCGGGATTGTTGGCCACGGTCTGGAGAAGACGGTTGGGACCCGCGGTGCGGAACAACTGCGGTGAGGTTGCGCCATTGGCGGCGGGAAATCCGTCCTCCGGCTCCGGATCCATGCGGTTGAACGAATGCAGCCAGCCGCCGCTGCTGCCGTCGGCGGAGAGCGGCTCAAAGTTGATCCGGTCGGCGTCGCGCTTCACCTCCTCCACGAGCGCGTAGAG
>JANOZA010000843.1:0-4831 GCA_031429155.1 Verrucomicrobiota bacterium
ATGAAAAGACACTTCACTCTCTCCGCCGCGGCGCTGCTGCTGGCTTCTCTGTCCACTCTCCACGCCGGCTCGCATGTGGCGGGCACGCTGCTCGTGGATCTCCACGCCGGCAGCTATGCCAATGGCTCGCCGTGGAATAACACCGGCTCGCTCGGCGGGACGTTCTCCCCCGCGGGCACCACGCCGAAGCGCGAGACGATCAATGGACTCGCCTCCGTCGTCTTCGATGGCCAGGACTGGTTCGCCGGTCCCGCGGCTCCGGCTACGCTGACCGGCACGAATCCCACCTGCACCATCGAGTGCTGGGTGTGGAATGGGAACACGTCGGCCTTTGAGCTGATGGCTGCGTGGGGCCATGGAGCCGCGCCGAACGGGCGCGAGATCGGCTTCAGCTATGGCGAGCACGCCGTGTTCGGAGCGTTCACGCACTTTGGCACCGGCGACGGCGGATGGGATCCCACGCTGACTGCCGGCCCTTCGCTCGCGACGACGCCGACGGTAGGCGACTGGCATCATCTGGTCTATACCTGCGACGGCACCAGCGCCCGCGCCTACATGGACGGCGCGCTGATGAAGACGGTGGCGGTGACCGCTAATGTAACCGCCACGCCGATTCTGCTCGGCCAGCGCACGGGAGCCGCGGGCACCCCGCTCACGACGCAGGGATTCACCGGCGCGCTGCATTATGTGCGCATCCACAGCGAGGCGCTGGGAGCAGATGAAGTCCTGCTCAACTACGAGGAAGACCTCCAGAACCGCACCGGCGAAGCGCGCGCCGCCGATGCCCTGAAGTGCGGGCCGGTGCATCGCTACTCCTTCGACTATCCCGGCACCCAGACTACCAATGTCCACGACTCCGCCGGCACCGCCCACGGGACCATCCGCGGCGCGAACTATGCGTGGGTAGGCGGACAGTTGGAATTCCCCGGCGGCTCCAGCGCCACCGAGGCCTACGTGGACCTGCCGAATGGCCTGATCTCCGGCCACACGGACATCACCCTGGAAGTGTGGGCCACGCTGCGCTCGCGGCAGAACTGGTCGCGCATCCTCGACATCGGCAGCGGCACTGCGGGCGAAGTCACCGCGCCCGGCGGCACCTTCAACGCCGCGGCGGCGAATGGCGGGAAATACGTCATGCTGGCCGCCAGTCAGGGTACCAGCAGCCGCCACGCGATGGAAGTCTCCGGCGTGCCGCACCTCCACGGCGGCCCCACGCGTGCGTCCGAACACAACGACCCTGGCGTTACCCATCATCACGTCATCACCTACAGCGCGGCGCAGCAGGAATGGCGGCACTACATGGATGGGCTGGTCGTCTCCTGCATCCCCTCCGCCAGCGGTCCCGCGACCATCCCCGATGTGAATGTCTGGCTGGGTCGCAGCAACTTCTCCACCGACAGCAACTTCGACGGCTGGGTTGATGAATTCCGCGTCTACGCGTGCGCCCTCACGGATGCAGAGGTTCTGCGTAATGCATACGACGGCCCGGACGTGCTCACGGTGCTGCCTGTGCCGTGCTCCTTCCAGGAATGGGTCATGGAGAACAATCCCAACGCCGCCATCACTCCCGCGGCGCTGCAAGCCTACCGCACGCAGGACTGGGACCAGGACGGCATTTCCAACGCCCTGGAGTTCGCGCTGCTCCCCATGCCCGGCATTTCCAATAACACCGCGCCGGTCATCGCGGAGCGTGAGGCTAATCTCCCCGGTGGAGGCACCGGCTGGACCTTCACCTACCGCCGGCTCATCACGCTGCCGGGCGTGACGCTCGTGCCTGAAATCACCAACGACCTGAGCACCTGGTTCGCCCCGCAAAGCGTGGAGCGCATCGCCGCCGTGGACCATGAAGACGGCACCATCACCGAGACCTGGCGCTGGCGCGATCCCGATGACGACTGCTGCGGGGATCGCGCCTTCGCTCGCCTGCGGGAAGAACCGCGGGACTGATTCCCACACGCCCAAACCACAGTCCCGGCGTTCCTCATGGTGCGCCGGGGCTTTCTTCATTACCCGCGCAGGCAGGTGAGCAGGTGGCGCAGCTCGGCGTCCACTTCGACGGGGTCGTCCACGGTGCGGGCGACTTCCTCGCGGATGAGCCGGGCCCAGAGCTGGCGGAAGCGGTGGATGCGGCTCTTCGCGGCGGCTTCGCTGAGGCCGAGGGCGGCGGCGGTTTCGGTGAGGGGCGTGTCGCCGCGTGCGCCGGTGACGGCAGGACTGAGCGCGGCAAATTCCGCGGCGCTGCATTCCTTCCGCAGGCGCTCCAGCACGCCGGCGACGAGCGCGTGCGCCCACTGGATGTCGTAGGTTTCATCCGGCGAGGCGGCGGAGTCGGCGAGGCCTTCGGCCACGAACCGCTGCTCCGCGCCGTCGAGGTCGAGGGAAACATTAGCCACGCCGCCGCCGCGCTTTTGCCGCTGCGCATCGCGCCACTGATTGACGATGATGTTCTTGAAGGCTCCGAGCAGGAACGAGCGGAATTTTCCCCGCTCCGGGTCCGCCGCGCCAAGCACGTTCTTCTCCAGCATGCGCACGAAGAAATCCTGCACCAGATCGCCCGCATCCTCCGCGCTGCGCCGCCCGCGGTCGCGCGCGAAGACGTAGAGCGGGTAGTGATAAGTGCGATACAACTCCGCCAGCGCCGCCTCCGCGCGCGCCGGCTCGGACGACTGCGCGGCCTGGAAGACAAGGCTCCAGCGCGTGGCGCGAAATTCAGCAGGTAGTTCGTGCATGGCCTGGGTTCAGGATACGAGCAGCTTCTCAAACCGGTCGCCGATGGTCGTGATCGTGAAGTGCTTCTCCGCGTAAGCGCGGGCGCGGATGCCCATGGCGCGGGCAGTTTCCGCTTCCGCCATGAGGCGGCTGGCGGCAGTGAGGAACTCAGCAGTCCCGGCGGGCGGGACGGTTAGGCCGGTGTTCTCTTCCTGAATGATGCGGGCGGCGAGATTGACTGCGGGCACGGCAAGCAGCAGCGGGCGCGCGGCGCACAGGTAGGTGAGGACCTTGCTCGGCACAGAGAACACGCCGGCGTCCTCTTCCAGTACTGCCACCAGCACATCGCCGGAGGCCAGCACCTGCGGGAGAACTTTGAATGGCTGGTAGGGCAACACGGTGAGGTTAGTGAGTTTGTGTTCCGCAATGCGGGCGCGCAGCCAGCCGGCACCGATGCCTTCAGTGATGACGACGACGCGAGCGTTAGGGTTGTCGCGGCATTGGAGGGCGAGTTGCAGCAGGAGGTCCGGGTTGTGCTTCATGCCAAGGGTGCCGGTGTAGAGATAGACAAAGCAGTCGTGCAGTCCCTGCGCGCGGGACCACTCGTTGTCTTTCGGCAGGGCCGGGAGCGTCTCGATGGGTGCCCAGTTGGGAATGACGCTGACCTTGTCCCGGGCGACACCGAACTCACGCTCCATGATCGGCACGAAGTCCTCAGTGATGGCGACAATGTGATCGCTGGCCTGCAACTGACGGCGTTCCATCCAGCGGTAATATTTACCGATGAGCGCGCCGAGCACGGGGATCTTCTTCCGCACGAGTTTGTCCACGGCGATGCTGTAGAAGTCCTGGTGCCACATCAGGAATCGCGCGCCGCATGTCTTTGCCGCAACGAGTGCCGGCTGTTGGGTTTCGGTCGGCGTATTCGCTGAGAGCACGGCCTCCGGCTTCCATTCGGTGATGAGTGAGGCCAGTTGTCTGCCGTACGCGATCTCCATGCTCCGGCGGCGGCGGAAGGAATATTTGTGTTTCGCGTAGTCGGGGTCCATCGCCACCTCCTGCACGGAGAAGCCGGGAGCATCGTCGTCGCGGCGGGTGAGTTCGCCGCGGGGCGTTTGCAATTCTCCCGCGAAGGCATGGAGCACCGTGTGCCCGCGGCGCGCAAGTTCGCGGCTGAGTTGAATCTGAAACGGATGGCCGGCATAGTCGTGAATGAGCAATCGCATGGAGCAGGGGGAAATCGGTGGCGCGTAGTAGCGGATGCGATGGCTGCCGCAATGGCAGGATGGCTTTGATGAATGCCTTCGCCGGCGTTTCCTCGCCTTGGCCGCCGAATGCATGGTTCACACCGTGGACCTCCACAAGTTGCCGGGCAATTCCTGAATGCGGTGATAAGGAAGTTGCGCGGCACGAGGCTGCGGAGAGAGGGTGCGCTCTTTACTTCCCGCCGCCATGCTCCGCTTCCTCTTTCTCCTCCTTTTACCGCTCAGCCTCGGGGCTGCGCCGCCGCCTTTCGATGAATTCGTCGGCCTCTGCGGGCACACGGTGCAGTTCAAGCCTGACCTCTACAAGCCGGTGTGCCGATGGGTCCGGGACTATCATCCGGTGCAGTGGGATCTGGGAAAGGACACCGCTGCATTGCCGGAGTGGCCGTTCGCGAAGAACCGCGTCTCCTGGGAGCAGGTCTATGGTTCGTGGCACAAGGCGGGGCTGCGGACGAATGCGTGCCTGATGATTGATGAAATGCAGAAGGACTGGAAGGACATGCCGCGGGATGCGCGGGCGTATGCGAAGAGCTTTGCGGAGCAGTTCGGGCCCGGCGGGAAGTATCCGTTCGTGGAGTGGATCGAGATCGGGAATGAGCCGGGACTTTATGACGACGCGACCTATCGCGTGCTCTTTGAAGCGATGGCTCGCGGGGTGCGCGAGGGGAATCCGCAGATGAAGATACTGCCCTGCAACACTGAGATGACGAGCGACCGGTACTGGAAAGGTGTGGAGGTGCTCAAGGGACTGGAGGATCTTTATGATGGCCTGCAGATTCACCGCTACGCCATCGCCGAGGGCTGGCCGGTGTGGAGACGGAGCTATCCCGAGGATGCGAAAGTGCCTTATCTCAGCA
>JANOZA010000844.1:0-2030 GCA_031429155.1 Verrucomicrobiota bacterium
TAGCGGCAGTCGAGCATGAACTGGCCGTTCGTCTGAAAGCCGGTGCCGGGATCGGTGGCGGACCAGCGGCCGCTGTCAGCATCGAAGACATCCTGGTGCCCGCGATTGCCGTGGAAGTCGTTGTAATAAACGCGCCAGTGGCCATTGAGCGGCAGGCCGTTGGGGAAGTTCACGACATTGGCCCCGAGCACTTCGGCATCGGTGACGGGATGCTCCACCTTCAACGGCTCCATGCGGTTGTCCGCGCTGGCGAGGAAGTCGGTGGTGGGAATCTCGATGCGGTTCACCAAAGGATCGAAGATGAACATGTCCGGGAAGTCGCAGTGCGTGACGGTGAGCGAGCAATTGCGCCCGTAACACATGCGGAGGTGCGTGCCGGCGAAGGTGAGATGATCCACCCAGCCCTGGCTGCGGATGAAGCCGAGGCTGCCCTGGTTTTCCGCCGTCGTGGGGTCTGTGCCCTGGGCATTCACGAAGTCGCAGTATCGAAACTGATTCTCCAGCGCCAGCGAGTCGAAGATGCGGATGCCGCCCCACTTCGGAGCGCCGGTCTGCACGCCGTTCTTGATCGGGTCGCAGTCGCCCGCAGCGACCGTGCCGGGTACATGGCTGAAACGGATGCGCGCATTTGCAGTGCCCAACGCGATCATTCTCCCGCGCACGGTGAGGCGGATGTTCTGATCGAAATAGACATTCACTCCGGCTTCGACGGTGAGCGTCGTGCCCGCGGCGATGGTCGTCGCCTGCGAGATGCGATACGGACTGCCGGCGAGCGACCAAACGATGTTCGTGGGCGAAGAGCCGCTGCCGCTGGCGGGCAGCGCGCCCATGTCTATGCGCGAGGCGTCGCTGTCAGTCATCGCGGGATCGCCGGTGTCCTTGCAGGGCGATGCGGTGGTGATCTTGAAGTTTTTCGTGGAGAAAGCGGTGTAGAGCGGATCGGCGGTGATAATACCGGTGCCGGCGGGCACTGCATTTACCGGAGCCAGGAGATCGTGGAAGCACGAGTAGGTAAAATTCATCCCGCCAAAGACCGTGCTGCCGACGGTGGGGTAATCATTCGCCACCGGCTCCTCGGCGGAGATGATCGTGTTCTTCACGTTCCAAACGATGTTGGCGGTGGTGGTGGTGTTCTTGTCGCGCGTGTGCAGGCCGATGGAGTGGAACGTGCCGTCGCCGGTGTTTGTCGGGTGGTTCTCGCAGACGATGGTGCAGCTCTCGATGGTGTTGGTGTAGAGCTTGGCCTGCTGGCCGGCGCTGATCTTCGCGGAGATGCCGATGTCGTTATCCACTAGCTGGCAGCGGCGCACGGTGAGTTGATTGCCCAGCGCGCTGATGCCTTTGTCGAAGGCATTGCGGATGATGCTGTCCTCCACGGTCACGGTGCCGCCGAGCAGATCAATGAGGTCATCGCCGCAGTTGGCGAAGACGCTGCGCAGCAGGTTCACTGGCCGTCCGCCGCTGTCGTCTATATAGATGCAGTCCTCGTCATCCGCCGCGCCGCTTTCGCGATTCGCCGGGAGCATGTCGGAGAGCAGCGAATCCTGAATGCTGATGGCGCTGCCGATGAGTTCCGGCCCCATGACGCAGCGGGAGAACAGACTGCGGCGCACGGTGAGATTCGCGTTGCCGGTGTTCGTCATCGTCTTGCCCGGGCTGTCGGCGAAGATGGAATCATCGAGCGTCAGCGTCGTGCCGGCGATGCGGACCATCGGGCCGGTATTCGTATGACCGCCGCCGGGCGCATGACAGGCGCGGCTGACGAGGCAGTAGTTCATGCTGCTCGCGGTGCCGGTGGTGAAGTTCATCTCGCCCCAGCGGTTCGCGGCGTTCGCGCAAGTGATGGAAATGGGATTCGTCTGCGGCGCGATGGCCGAGAGCGCGCCATTCACGATCAAGTCCGCGCCGCCCGTGCCGCCGCCGCCGAAGGCAGTTCCGGCCATGAGCACCTGCGTGCCGGGCGAGATCGTCAGCGTCGCGCCCGCGGGCACGGTGACATCGCCGGTGACGTTGATGACGCCGCTCCACGT
>JANOZA010000845.1:0-8185 GCA_031429155.1 Verrucomicrobiota bacterium
GGTGTTGCCGGCCATCTGCCGCCTGATGATCGCCCTCCAGCGGGCCTCGCGTTGTAATCTATTGGACGTGCTCATCCGCCACCCTCAGCCAACCCCGGCGAAACGCACGCACCGGGCTCTGTGGATTGCTGAGACGGTTACACAAGATCCTTGAGAAGGCGCCGGGAGCCCGCAGGCAGCCTTTTTCGCGGCGACAAGTGCATTCCCTCGCGCCGCCCGGGCGCTGCTACCGCGGTTCGCCGGGCCAGATTTCCAGCGGGCACCACGGCGCGCAGTGGAGCAGGGCGCGGTCACTGCCATCGTCATCGCGGGCGAAATGCAGCCAGGCCGGGGGATGATAGATGGTAAAGGACAACTGCTCGCGCACGGTGCCGTCGGCGGAAAGATCCGTGCGCCAGAGTTTCATGCCGTTGTCGCCGGCGGTGGCGATGAGGTGACCGTCCTGGCTCACGGCCAGCGCGGTGACGGTGCTGCGGTGCGCCTGCCATGTGAGCGCAGGCAGTTCCCGCCAGGTGGCGGTGTCCCAGACGCGCACGCGCCCGTCTTCGTTGCCGGTGTAGAGGCGGGTGCCGTCGGGGTGAAAGGCCACGGCAGTATCGAAGTCCCGTTCGCTGCCGAGGATGGCCACGGTGGTCTTCACCTCCGTCACCGCAAAGATGCGCACCCGGTGCCCGAAGGCGCTGGCAGCGATCCATTTTCCATCCGGCGACACCGTATGATCCGTCACCCCCATCGCGCCCACCTGATGCACGAGGTCGCCGCTGGTGGTGACTTGTTTGGTGGTGAGGTCCACCACGAACAACTGGCCCGGTGTGGCCCCGATGATCTTCTTCTCGTCCGCCGTCAGGACTCCGCGGCGCAGCGTGCTGAATCCCTGGATGAACCCCGGGCCGGCGATGCGCTCTTCCTCAGTGATGGTTTGACCGTCGCCGTGCCAGAGGACGATGTCGCTCGTGACCTTGTTTATGCTGGCAAAGCGGTCGTCGCTCATGACTGCCAGCGGCATGTGGTCTGTGGCGGGCACGCTGGCGCTGCCACGGCCCTCGCGCCACATGCGCAACCCGCCGGCGTCGGTCTGGAAGAGCACGCGGCGGCCATCGCGCGCGGCGGCGGGATGCAGGCCGTGATAAAAGGTGCGCGCCTTGTCGAGCCGCGGGGCCGGCTGCGGCGTGGTGGTGCTCCAGCGCCGCAGCGTGCCGTCGGAGGAGGCGGTGAAAAGTTCCGCGCCGTCCGCGCTGAACAGCGGGGCGCCGGTGCGGCCTTCATGGCCGAGCAGGAAGACGGCGCGCCCTTCCTGGGCGCTGCGCGTCAGAAACCGCGGCGGCGGCGAGTGCGGGCCGTTTTGGTCCAGTGGATCGCGGATGGCGACCGGCCCGCCGTCGTCGTAACTCTGATAGCCTGCCGGCACCGGACGCATGAAGTGCCACAGCCGCACCACGGCTTCCGTGCCGGTGATGGCCAGCACCTCCTCCTGCGGATGGAATTGCAATCCGGTGACGGGATGGCGAAACGACTGCTCCATCACCTTCCGTCCGGTGGCCGTCTCGATCACGTCCACCGCGCCCGCCTGAGAAAAAACCAGGCCGCGGGCCATTGCGAGATATTTTCCGCCGGGGGAGAGCGCCAGCAGTTGCGCGCTCTGCTGCAAAGCCGGCTCGAACTCCGCGAGCGGTGCGGCGTTAGGCGTGCCGAGGTCCGCCGCGCGAAACAGGCGCACGCGGCGGGAACCGTCGGACTCAGTTAGGGCCACGGTTTCGCGCTCCGGCGAGACGGTCAGCGGCGCAGCGCAGGGCAGCGCGAGTTTCACTGTGCTCCGGTCGCGCAGATCATAAATCCACGCGCCTGCGTCCGGGCCGGAAGCGATGGTGCGGTTCCAGCCGTAGAGCAGGCGGTGCTCGTCCAGCCACGCGCAGTGCGGCAGCACCAGTTTGCTTTCCAAAACCACGGCCAGCGTCTCCGCCTGGAAGACGCGCAGCACATTGCCATGCGCGCAGGCGAAGTGCGTTCCGTCCGGCGCATACGTCAGGCCGTGCCATGTCAGGGAAATGCGTTGGCCAGCCTCGTCGGCGAGCGGCAACTGCCGCGGCGGCGCGCCCTCCGCTCCCGTGGCCGCGCGCAGGTGCAGGCGTCCTTCGGCGGTGATGACGGCCAGCGTTTTTCCATCCGGCAGCCAGGCGGAAGTCTGCGGCTCGTCAGCGTCGGGAAAGGGGAAGGCCGCGGCGTCATCGCCCGCGCAGAGCCGGCGCAGCAGGAGCCATTCAAAGCCGCGCAGTTCCTCCGGCGCGGCGGCCAGCAGCCCGCGCGCCCTGGAAAAGTCATGCCGCTCCCGCGCCGCCTGCGCCGCGGCGAGCGTGGAAGTATAACTGGTGCGCCGCTCCGCCGCCGCCGTGTCCACCGCGGCGGCCCGCGCGTGTTCAGCACGCTTCCACTGCACCAGACTGACCACCGTTCCCGCCAGCAGCGATAGCCCCACCGCCGCGATGGCCGCCACTCTGCCAGGATGCCGGCGGCACCATTTGATGAAACGCTCGGCCCCGGTCACCGGCCGCAGGCGGATGGGCTCGCCGGCCAGCCAGCGCTCCAGTTCCTCCGCCAGCGTGATGGCGCTGTTGATGCGGCGGGACGGATCCTTTTCCAGGCAGCGCGCGACGATGGTGGCGAGATCGCGGTCCGCCGGTGAAGCGGCGAAGGACAGGCTGGACGCCTCCTCCTCCAGAATGCGCCGCATCACTTCCGCGCCGTTGCTCCCGGGAAACGGCAGACGGCCGCTGAGCATCTGATAGAGCATCACGCCCAGCGCCCACACGTCACTGGCGGTGCTGATCGCCCGTGTGCGGCCCCCGGCCTGCTCCGGCGACATGTAATGCGGTGTGCCGAGATGCGCACTGGAAAGTGTCAGGCCGCTTTCGGCATCCCCCATCCTGGCGAGTCCGAAATCCGTCAGGTAAGGCACGCCCGCCGCATCCAGCAGAATGTTCCCCGGCTTCAAATCCCGGTGCAGCACGCCGCGCAGATGCGCGTGATGCACTGCCCGCGCCACTCGCGCCATGAGGGCCGCGGCTTCTTTCGGAGGCAGCGACTTCGCCTGCTTCAGACGCTGCGCGAGACTGCCGCCCTCGATCAGCTTCATGGTGTAGAACGGCTGGCCCTCGCAGTCCCCGATCTCGTGAATGGGCACGATGTGCGGATGATCCAACTGCGCGGCGGCCTCCGCCTCCACCTTGAAGCGCGCCAGCTCCGTGGCCGATGCCATGTCGTGCCCGCGCACCATTTTCAACGCCACCGTACGCTTCGCCCGCGCGTGCCAGGCTTCATAGACGAGGCCCATGCCGCCCGCCGCGATTTCGCGCCGCAGCTCGTATTCCCCAAAGCGCGCCGGCAGGATCAGCTTCGACGGCAGGCGAAACTGCGGTGTCTCCGTGCCGCCCAGCCATGAGGTGGAATCGTTCGCCGCCGTGCCATCATCCACCAGCACCGCTCCAAACGCACAGGCCGCGCACACGCCGCCGCGTGAGAGCGGCTCGCCGCAGGTGGCGCAGTTGGTTTCCGTGGTGGTCATAGCGGAATGAATAACGCGATGAAGCGCGCACCGGCATCAGAAATTTCGAGAGCTTCCCTCTGGCGGCGGACAAAAAGGGGGCGGACGCCGTTGCCGCGCCCGCCCCCACCGGTGCCGGAGACTGACTTATGCGCGCCGGCGGCGCACCAAACCGAGGGCCGCCACTCCCGCCAACGCGGCACCGGCGGGTTCCGGCACGCCGACACCGAAGTTTGGCCCGGCCCAGCCACCGCCGGCGCCGCTGTTGGCATCCGGCCACGCGAACGCTGCCGCGCCGCTGCGGGCCTTCCCGATGACGTAGCTGGCACCCGCCATGTAGCTGGTGGTGACGCCGCCGCCGCGGAAGGGATCAGCCCCGCCGGGATTGAAGAACCCGAGCGTGTAGGTGCCCGGATTGAGCGTGATGGGCACGGCGAGGTCGGTGAAAAGCCACTGACCCGCCGCATTGGCGGAGGGCACCACGTAACTGGTGTTATCCACGATGGCCGAGGAAATGGCACTGCCGCCGCCGGAATTGAAGACGCCGACCTGGTGCGCCGCGGCGAGGCCGTTCGCGCCTTCATCCCACAGGCCGAACGAGCCGACGATGGTGGGAGAGGTGATGGTGAAGTTGAAGCCCCAGTTGCCGCCGAAGCCGGCAAAGGCGCTGCCGCCGGACCCGGCGGTGAAGTCATAGAGCAGGGTGGCCGCCGGAGCGGAGCCGGTCGTGAGCAGTGCGGCTCCGAGGATGAGAGTGAGTTTGAGTTTGAGCATGGTGGGTGTGGTTTTAGCTGTGCCGGAATGCGGAGGAAGCGCGGCGGCACACCGCGGCTCCACACAGGATCAATGCCCGGGCGCGGCGCGGCGTTACCGGCGGGCGAAATATTTTCGTTTTCCAGCGCCCCCGCCCGCGGCGCTTGCGGGCCGGATTTTGCGCGCCAGCCGTGGCGCATGGCGGAAGGCGAAGCCCTCACGCGCCACCCGCACGACACGTTCTTCAAAGGAGCGCTCTCCGACCCGCTCGTGGCGGCGCAGTTTTTTCAGAGCCATCTCCCGCCGGTGCTCGCGGCGCAGGTGCAGTGGAACACGCTGGAGTTGCTGCCGGGTTCCTATGTCAGCGAAAGCCTGCGCCAGGCGCATTCGGATTTGCTCTTCTCCGTGCAGGCCGGCGGGGTGCCGCTGCTGCTGTATTTGATCTTCGAGCACCAGACGGCGGTGGACGCAGCGATGCCGCTGCGCCTGCTCGGCTGCGTGTTCGCCATTCTCCAGCGGCACGAAAAGCAGCACGGCCTGCCGTTGCCGCCGGTGGTGAGCTTTGTCCTCCCCCAGGGGCCGGAAAGGTGGACGGTGTCGCCGCAGTTTGCGGACCTTTTCGCCGTGCCGCCGGCGCTGGCGGAAGTGCTGCGGCCGTTTCTGCCGGAGTTCCGCCACGGGCTGCTGGACCTCAGCGTGAGCGATCCTGCGGGCGTGGAGCCGGTGGAGACGCGCGTGGTGCTGCAACTGATGAAGCTGGCGCGCGCCCTGCGGCTGCACGAGTTTTTCACTTGGCTGGCGGAGATCACGGAAATCGCGGACCTGCTCCCGCCCTGGCTGCTGCGCCTCGTCCTGCTCTACGCGCTGCACAATGAGGCCAACCTTGACGTAGAGACGATCGGACGTAATCTCGCCGCGAATCCCAAACTGCAAACCAACGTCATGTCACTTGCTCAAAAACTCAGAGCCGAAGGCAAAGCCGAAGGTGCCGCGCTCGGCACATGGCGCGGCAAGCTCCAGTTGCTGGAGGAACTCATGGGTGCGGCACCCACACCGGAGCACGAACTGGAACCGCTCAGCGCGGCGGAACTGGAACGGCGATTCATGGCCCGGCAGGCGGAGTACAACGGGCGCTTCAAAGGCACAAAGTGACTCACCCGCGCAGCAGCCTGGCCAGGTAGCGCACCTCATCCTCCACGTCCGCCGCATTCTGCACGGTGCAGGCGATTTCCTGGCGGATGGCCTCGGCGAAGCGGGCACGGAGGTCGTGGACGGCCTTGCGCAGCGTTGGCTCGGCCATGCCGGTCTGCGCGGCGAGGACTTCATAAGAGGGCAGGGGAGTGCCGCCGGGCAGAGCGCCGCGCAGGGTGGTGAAGGTGTCGCCGCGCCCGCGCTCCTGATACGCGGTGTGCAGACGGACGAGCGCGCGGTCCACTACTTCCAGCGCCCACTGGCGGTCAAAGGCGCGGCCCGGCTCCTCGTTTTCCATGAGTTCGGGAAAGGCACTGCCTTCCTCCGCAGGATCGAAGCCCACGCGCTCCCAGCCGCCGCCGCGCTTTTGCCGCTGTTCGCGCGCCGCCTGTTTCCCCAGCCAGCGTTCCAGTGAGGCGAGGAGGAACGACCGAAACCTGCCTGACTCCGGCTGCGCGTAGCTCAAAAACTCCCGCGAGAGCAGATCGGCAAAGAACCCCTGCACATCGTCCGAGGCCTGCTCATGATCGCGCCCGCGCTGGCGCAGGAAGATATAGAGCGGACGCCAGTAGGCCCGCGCGAGGATGCCGAGACCTTCCAGCGCGGCGGGCGTGTTCTCCGCACGCGCCTGCGAGATCGCGCTCCACATGGTGGCGGGAAAGAGACCCGAGTGATGAGAGGCGGAAGAGCTGGAGCCGGCAGACATGCCGCGAGGCTATGAATGGGCAGTCCCGCGGGAAAGCAGAATTTTTCCCGCCGCCGGTAACGTGCCGCCCGCCGCGGGCAATGATCCCGTGCGAGCCGGAATGCGGACATCGCCCGCCGGCTTTGCTCAACATCAACCTAACCTCTGCAACCTCTGCATTCAAACAAACACCAGTCATGAAACACCCACCTGCAACTTCATCCCTTCGCGCCGCGCCCGCCCTGGCCGCGCTCGCCCTCATCGCCGCGCCGCTGACCGCATTCGGCCAGGCCGTCGTCGTCGGTCCCGGCACCGTGCTCAGCAATCCGATGGGCGACCTCGGCTTCTACTGGTCGGTCAACAACATAATGGATCAGACCGGACTCCTCACGCCCTACACGTCGGGCGTCACTTCCGTGCTGGCCTACAACAGCTCGAATCCCACGCACCTGAACAGCTTTGCGCAGACCCCGGCCGGCAGCGGCCACACCCACAGTTGGCTCACCTTCACTTTGCCGCCGGGTGCCATCACCTTCGATCTCGGGGCCATCGCCACGAATTTGTCAGGCGTCTATTACGCGCAGCAGAACTACTCCGGCCACGGCAGCCGGCAGATCCGGCATGTGCGCCTCTTTGTTTCCGGCACTCCGGACTTCACCGGAGCGCCGCTCGTGTGGGAGGGCGACTGGATCGCCAACGGCGGCACCATCGGAAACGGGGTGGCCTCGCCGTTCAACTTCCAGCCGTTCACCAGCGTGGCCACGGGCCGCTACGTGAAGCTGATGATTGACTCGAATATCAGCGCCACTCCGACCGGCACCTGGCTCGCGGAGATCGCGTTCAGCTCCGGTCTGCCCGTGATCCCCGTGCCGGAAATCGCGGCCTACGACGGCCCCGGCACCACGTCGCCGGAACTCACCGACGGCCAGGCGGCACCGGTGGATTTCGGCAGCGTGCAAATTCCTGGGGGCACGTCGCGCACAGTCACCCTGCGCAATGCGGGTACGGTGGTACTCAGTGTTTCCGGCGTCACGTTCAGCGGCACTCATGCCGGTGACTTCGCGGCGACGGGCGTGCCTTCCAGCATCGCCCCGGGCGCGACGGCTTCCTTCGCGGTGAGCTTCACGCCCGGTGCCGTCGGCACCCGCGGCGCCACCATGAACATCGCCAGCAACGACAGCGACGAGAATCCGTTCAACGTCCCCGTCACCGGCGTGGGCACGACTCCGGACCGCGACGGCGACCGCATTCCTGACGACATGGACAATGCGCCGGACAATCCCAATCCCGCCCAGGAGGACTACGACGGCGATGGCGTGGGCGATGCCGCCGACAGCGATGACGACAACGACGGCGTGGCCGACGCGCAGGATGCCGGCCCGCTCAATCCCAACAGCGACAGCGATGGCGACGGCCTGACTGATCTCGCCGAGACCACCGCCAGGGGCTTCGCAAGAAGACAGACCTCTTGCCAAGGAAGGAGCGGCCCATTTTGATGAATTTCCATAATTTAGGAAAGGGGTCAGGAGAAGATTCATGACAAGCCACCCCGAGCGGGCAGCCTCGTACACTTGCCGCGCTCTTGGCGCGAGGGATGAGAGCCGGGAAGTTTTGCGTGACACTCATTGGGTGCCCTCTACTTTCCCGCCATGCCCCGGCTTCTGACGCTGCTGATTCTCCTCTCTGCCCTTCCGGGCGGATCGGCGTCAGCGTTTTGTCCGCATGTGGCTGAGACCTCCACCCGCACCGGCCCCTCGGGGGCGGTCACTTCCTCGCTCGAATACCAGGGATACACTCAGGCTGCTCAGGATGCGGACAGGGCTTACGCTTGAAGGGCCATGAGGAGTCCGAGGCGGAAGGAAGGGTCGAGGGAGGCGCGTTTGCGGAACAACTGGCCACACCAATAATTGACGCCCATCTGCGCCGCGAAGACATCGTCATCGACGAACCGCCCGCGCCGCTGCCCGGCGGCCTCCCGCCGCAGGAACTGCGCCGCGACATCACCGAACGCCTTGCCG
>JANOZA010000846.1:0-4651 GCA_031429155.1 Verrucomicrobiota bacterium
GTCGCGACCGCGGTCGAAACGCCCTCCTCCGAAGCCATCCTAGCGCGACGATTCCAACAACTCCGCGCGCACTTCCTGACCGCTCCGTGGCTTGCGGTGGATCAGGAGCGGCTCTTCCATCTGCTCAAGGCCGCCGGACGCCGACTCGCGGTGGTGAAATGGAGGGATCACCCCCTCCCCGGTTCCCCCGGACAAAGCGCCGGCGCATGGGTCAGCCCCGATGGCGAAACGCTCTTCGGCAGCGAGCCCTACGAAGACCGCACCTACTGGTCCTCGCTCGTCCATTTCGCCCGCGGCAGATTCGGACGCGACTTCACCACGCCCTCGAACCAAAGCACTCCCTGCCGGCTCGTCGTCTTCTCCGCCACCAAGGCTCCGGTGAATCTCGCCGCCTGGATGCCCCCCGATGAAATCATAGACGCCCGCACGCACTTCCTCGATGTCCAGCCCGTGGACCAGCCCCTTCTCGCCACCCTCTACGCCGCGGACGAAATGATGCGCGACGCCGAACGCGGTTCCCTCGGCGTCAATCCGGAAGAAACGTTCGCGATGCTCCTCCCGCACCTCGAGTTCCTCTGGAAGCAAGTCACGCGACCGGCAAAAGTGGCGTGACCGCGGTGCCCATCGCCTCGCCCATCCGTGCATAAAGCTCGCGCTGCTCGGCGCTGTGGGCGATCAAATCCGCCGCCAGCGTCACCTTCCCGGGCTCAAACAGCGTGATCGTGCTAGAACCGCCGAACTTGAAGCAGCCCTTCTCATCGCCCTTCGCCACCGCCGCTCCGGGCGTCATCGTCTGCACGATACTGCCCACGTTAGTCGCCCCCACTTCAATAAGCAGCACCGTCCCCAGATTCCGCGTCACCAGTTCCGTGATCACCCGTTTGTTCTCCCAAAGATAAGCCAGCCGCCGCCGCAGGGCGATGGGGCTCACCGAATACAGCTGCCCATTGATGAGCCGCGGCGCTCCCGACACTCCGGCGCAGGGAAAATGAAACCGGTGATAGTCCACCGGACACAGCCTGCTCAGCACCAGCGTGCCCTCGCGATAACGCGCCCCCAATTCCGCACTGCCCAGCAGCGCTGGAATATCAAAACGCTGCCCCTTCACGAACACTCCCGGCGCGTCGGCCACATTCTGGAATCCCAAATGCCGCCCATCCGCCGGGAACACCACCCCCGCCGCGTCCGCCGCCAGCGGTCGGGCCCCGGGCCGGAGCTTCCGGCAAAAGAACTCATTGAAACTCGCGAACGACTCCGGCGCGTCCGCAAACTCCGCAGCATCCAGCCCATACTTCTCAATGAACGGCCCCACCCGCGTCCGGCTCCCCGCCTTATCCATCCGCCAGCCATACCAACGCGAAAACACCGCCCGTTTCACTATCAACTCCAGCAACCCGCGCCCCACGGCATTCTGATAAGCAAACCGCAACGGCGCCTCGCCATAGATTTCCTCCTGTTCGAGCTTGCCCGTGGAGCGGTTAAAGAAAGTGATCGGATCGTCGGCCATGTCAGCGCATGACAAACCACAGACCGCGCGTCCCGCAAGACGGCTCTCACTCCACCAGCCGCCGGCGGCTTCCGGGCCTGCGACATGCTCCAAGCCGCCCAGGCACTCGGCCCCAGCTGCGATACCTTCTGGAACTTCGATGGAAAAGCGAATGGCCCGGGCCACCCTCAATCCAGTTCACCAAGCTGGAGCAACAGGCAGCGCTGATCCACTGTGTCGGGATCGTTCATGCGGAGCAGGTGCACCGTCGCGCGGCCGACTTCCGTCCTGCCGGCGATGTGCGGACCATCGCGGCGGAAATGATCATCCCACCGGTCCTGCCGGGGATGAAAAAGCCTCACCAGGCTCCCGGTCGAGGGATCCAGCGCGGCGATGTTCGGACCTTTGACCAGGTTACACCACGCACACGCCAGAGCCAGATTGCCGTCGTCATCCGTGCCGCCGTGCTGCGCGGCGATGATGTGCTCGACATGGGATGGCGTCAGCGTCTCATGCTCCTGGCGCAAACGGCAATACTCGCACCGGTCCCCGGCGCGGCTGCGGACATACCTGCGCAGGCTTTCCTCCATGACTACTGGGCACCGGCGGCGCGCACCAACAGTTTCGCCTTGAGCTGCATCATGGAGAGAAACTTGCCGAGCCGGATGCGGGTCTCGTATTCCTCCCGTTCCTCTGCCGTGAGCCGCCCCTCATTTGCCAGGGCTGCCAGATAATCCAACCGCGCAGTCTCCTCCTCCGTTGGCCGCAATCCCAACAGCCTCGCCGCTGTGGCCGGGGTGAAGATGCCGTTGGCCGGATCAAACAGCCGCTCAATGGGGGTGAAAGCACTCATGCCCGGGCCATTACCCCGGAACCCGACTCCCTTCAAGCGCCGTAATGCCCCCTCGGCAAGACGACGAGCCCCAGCAAGAAGACAGACATCTTGGCCCCAAACGCCGCTGCTCTGAGAAGGTGCGGGAGATGATGGGCGGTGTTGATGAAAGACCAAACCCGCATCCCCGGAGTTTGAGGGGAAACGGGTTTGAGGTAAAGCCCGGGACAGGCGCGGCGTCGAAACGCGATTACCGGCGGCGGCGCAGCATGGCGAGCAGACCGAGTCCGCCGAGCAGCGTGGTGCCAGGCTCGGGTATCGGCATGTAGGTGAGGTAGATCTGGCTGTTGTCGCCGGGCACTGCTCCCACTCCGCCGAGGGATACGCCGAAGGTTCCGGTAAACGTGTTTCCGAACGCGCCGGTATTGATGTTGAACGCCGCGGCATCGAAACCGCTGACGGATGCGAAATCGGCCATCAGCCAGTTGTAGCTGGTGAGGTCGGTGAAGTTGGCGGCGGGGCCGGCGGCATTGAGCAGCGTGAGCGAGGTGACGTCTATGTTGAACTCGAAGCCGTCCGTGGCGGTGATGGTCAGGGGGCCGGTGCCATTGACGAGATCCCATCCCGGATCCGTTCCGGCGGTGCCGGTGGCGTTGTTGATTTCCCAGAGGTAGGAGCCACCGGTGGCCCATGTCTGCATCCCGGAAGTGGCAGAGCCGGGGCTGTTGCCGGGAGCGATGGTCTGGCTGGTGCCGATCGTCAGGCCGGAGAGGGCGCCATTCCAGTTGGTGCCGGCGAGCGTGCCGCTGGTGAAGGTGACGGGCGCGGTGAGATTGACGGAGGAATTGTAGCGCAGCGTGGACGACGTGATGCTGACGCCCGAGCTGGTGTTGATGGAACCGGTGCCGGTAATGGCGAGCGTGCCGCCGGTGATGGCAGTGGCGCCGGTGTAGGTGTTCGCGTTGGTCAGGGTCTGCGTTCCGGCACCGGACTTGGTGAGTGTCATGTTGGCGTTGCCGTTGGCGATGACCCCGGCGTAGGACGGGGACGCGCCGGTTCCGGGATTCAATGTCAGCGCGGTCACGGTATCGTAGCCGCTGCCAGTGGTGACGAAGACGCCGCCGGTTGCCGCGAAGTTTTTGTTTCCGGTCAGGCCGCCGAGCGTCAGAGTGGGCACGGTGCTCCTGAGACCGGCAGTCCCGGTGCCCGCGATACTGGTTGCAGTGTCCAGCGCGCTGTTTTGCAGGGCGAGGCTGTTGCTCAAGATGAGCGTGCCTCCGGCGTTGATGGTGGCACCGGTGAAGGTATTGGCTCCGGAGAGAGCCCAGGTCCCGGCGTTGCTTTTGCGCAGGTTCAGTTGGCCGCTGCCGTCGGAAATGATGCCGCTCGTAGTGTGCGTTCCCACGATATTGGTGCGGAAGTCCACGGTCTTTGTCCCCGCCGTCTCGCTGGTGATGCTGCCGCTGAGTGTAATCGTGTTGGTCGTGCTGCCCGCACCGAAGAATAAGACGGTGCCGCCGTTTACGGCGGCGACATTGAATGTCTTGTTGCTGACCACCGGGGCTGTAGGCGCCGTGATTTGAAAGAAGGCTCCTGTCATCAGGTCCACGGTGCTGTTCGTGCCGAGATTGCTGCTCGCGTCGCCGATGTTGCCGGGACTGTTTACCACAAGCGCGCTGCCGCCCCACACCACTGTCCTGCCGGAATACTCGTTGGCTCCGGTGAGCGTGAGGTTTGCCCCGCCGAGGATTTTCTCCAGGCCACGGGAGGAAGGGCCGATATTCGCGCTGAAGGTTTGCGCACCGGCACCAGTTGAGGTGTCGATGGCGATGTTGTTCGTGCTGCCGATCGAGATCCCGGAAAGATTGCCTGTGAAAGTGCCGGCGAAGGCATTCTGGATGTCCGCAGCCGTGAAGCGGGTGGCTCCGCCAAAGCCGAGGCCCAGAGTAGTGCCGGCGGCAAAGGTATGCGTGCCCGCGCTCTTCGCGGCGATGGTGTTGAAAGAGAGCGTGCCGGTATTCGTGGTCGTGGCACCGGAGAAAGTGTTCGTGCCGGAAAGAATCAACGGCCCTGTGCCCGCCCCGCCCTTTGTGATGGGGCCGGTTCCGCTGATGTTGGCGCTGATGACTACAGCGGCGGAATTGTCTATGTTGACCTTGTTGTTGGTCGCATTGCTGAGGACGAGCCCCATCACTCCGGTCTGCGTGCCCTGAATCGTCAATGTTCCCGCGATGGTGTTAAAGCCGGTGATTCCCACGGCGTTGTTGCGGATGATGGTATCGGCCACGCCATTGACGGTGGCACCGTAGAGGCGCAGCTCACCAGGCGTCGCG
>JANOZA010000847.1:0-5819 GCA_031429155.1 Verrucomicrobiota bacterium
GGCGTGAAGCCCCCGAATGGCTGCGAGGGCAGGAGCCTCGCGTCCGTTATCGCGGAAAACGAAAAATCCGTGCGCAGTCACATCCTCACCGGCTATCGCGACGTGCAGCGCGCCGTTACCGATGGCCGGTGGAAACTCATCCGCTACCCGCAGGTGAACGTGACCCAGTTGTTCGACCTTGATTCCGATCCGCACGAGATGGCCGACCTCTCCGCAAAGCCGGAGCACGCCGACAGGGTGAAGGAATTGCTCGCCCTCATGCGCCGTGAGCAGGCCGCCCACGGCGACAGGCAGCCGCTGGAAGTAGCAAATCCTAAGCCCGCAGCCTGGTCGCCGCCCGGACAGTGACGGACCGCGAAATTCACATTGGGTCCCTCACATTGGGTCCCGGGCTTTCAGCGCCGGGGACGGGGCAGGAAACGCGGGGCCCGGGATCACCGCCCGGTGATACTTAAAATGCAGACGAAATTGTGCGGGGCCCGCGCTTTCGGAATGGACAATGCCGCAGAGGAGACGGTAACGTCTCCGTTATGGAATTCCCATGATGAGGCATTCCCAAAACAAACAACACACCCACACACCATGAAAAAACTAATCCCATTCGCTATCGCCTTCGGACTGATGATGCCTCTGGCTCACGCCCAAACGAAGACGGAAGCGACCAAAGATAAAACGACGGCGGCGGATCCTGCGAAACCTGAGAAGAAAGCCAAGGCGACGACGGCTGACAAGAAAAAGGAGGCAAAGCCAGCGGAGTTGAGTGAGTCCGACAAAGCGCTGCTGGCAGATGCGAAGAAGGAGGCTGACGCTCTGAGTCCGGCGCAGAACACGAAGCTGTTGGAACTGTTGAACAAGGGCACGGCAAAGGAACTGGAAGCCGTGGAGGGCATCGGTGAAGTGCGCTCGAAAAGCATTATCGCGAAGCGACCTTTCGCCAAAGCGGAGGACGTGGCGATGGTGGACGGAGTAGGGATTGAGACGTTTAAGAATCTCTGCGCGTCAGTTAAGGGCGGTGCGAAGCCGACAACTGAGAAGCCGGCAAAGCCTGCCGCCGACAAGCCTGCGAAGGCCACCACGGAAAAGTCGACTGCCAAGCCCGCCACGACGCCTCCCGCAGCAACGGAAAAGCCGACGACTCCTTCAAAGCCGGTGACGCCAAAGTAGGCCGGGTAACTTCTCTGTGGTCCGGACCGGAGATAGCCGGCCTGACTTTCTGATATGACTTCGGGCCGAATTTTGGAATCACTCGCCCGGCGGCCTTCGCTGGCCGCCGGGCAGGCTTCCGTTCTCCATGCACAATGACTGAGCAACTCCCTGCACTCCTCAAGACTGTCTTCGGCTATGATTCGTTTCGAACGCAGCAGCGGGAGATCATGGAGGCGTGTCTGGCGGGGAGGGATGTCCTGGCCATTCTGCCGACAGGGGCGGGAAAATCGCTTTGCTATCAGTTGCCGGCACTGGCGCGGGGCGGACTGACGCTGGTGGTGTCACCGTTGATCGCGTTGATGAAGGATCAGGTTGATTCGTTGCTGGCCGCCGGGGTGTCCGCGACGTTCCTGAACAGCACCCTGGATGGAAATGAAGTGCGCGAGCGCAGGCGGAGGCTCGACGCGGGTGATGTAAGGTTGTTATACGCGGCGCCGGAACGCATCATGGCGGGAGGCTTCGTGGATGATCTCCGGCGCTGGGGGGTGAATGCCGTGGCCGTGGATGAGGCCCACTGCATCAGTGAATGGGGCCACGACTTCCGGCCGGAGTACCGGCAACTCGCGACGCTGCGTGAGACTTTGCCCGGCGTGCCCTTCCTCGCGCTCACCGCCACGGCGACGGAGCAGGTGCGCGGAGACATCGCCCGGCAGCTGAAGCTGAAGCAGGCGGAGACATTCCTCGCCAGCTTCAACCGGCCTAACCTCAGCTACACGGTGACCCCGCGGAGTCAGGCGGCGGCGCAGTTAGTGGCACTCGTCCGGCAATGGCCGGGGGCGAGTGGTATTGTATATGTGCAGTCGCGAAAGAGCGCGGAACGCATGGCGGCGGTGCTAAATGACGATGGAATCAAGGCGCTGCCTTATCACGCAGGGCTGGATGGTGCAGAGCGGGCCCGGAATCAGGAGCAATTCATCCGCGATGAAGTGCGCGTTATCTGCGCGACGATTGCGTTCGGCATGGGAATCAACAAACCGGACGTGCGTTTCGTGATCCACGCTGACCTGCCGAAAAACGTAGAGGGATACTATCAGGAAACCGGCCGTGCGGGGCGCGATGGGCTGCCATCGGAATGTGTCCTGCTTTATTCGCGCGGTGACGTGGTGAAAAACCTGCGCTTCCTCGATGAAGTGACAGACGAGCAGGCGCGGAAAGTAGGGCAGCGGCAGGTGCGGCAGATGGCGGAATTCGCAGAAGAAGCCACCTGCCGGCGGGCGGCACTGCTGGGTTATTTCGGCGAAACCTGGCAGGGCGGAAACTGCGCCTCGTGCGACTGCTGCAATGACCCGCGAAGTCAGGTGGATGCGACCCGGCAGGCGCAGATGTTTCTCTCCTGTCTCTTTCGCATCCGCGCCGCGAACGGCCACGATACCGGCCTCCGGCACGTGTGCGACGTTCTCAGCGGCCTCGTGACCGACAAGGTGCGGAAGTGGAATCACGAAAGCCTGACGACTTACGGAATCGGCAGAGAGACACGCCACGAGGAGTGGGTCCACATTGGCCGGGAGATGATCCGGAGTGGACTTGCCAGTGAAAGTGACGACGCCTTCGGCACCGTGGGACTAACGGAGGCGGGGCGCAGCATTTTGAAATCCAAACAGCCGGTGATGATCATGGCCATGATGCGCGGCGAGCCGGCGCGCACGACGAAAGCATCCGCGCCGCGTGCCGGGGACATTGAGTGCGATGAAGGACTCTTCGCGCTGCTCCGCACCATTCGGAAGCGTCTCGCCGACGAGCGGAGTGTGCCGCCGTACGTCATCTTCAGCGACGTGGCACTGCGGCACATGGCGCGGCGCTATCCACAGAGCACGCAGGACTTTCTCAGCATTCCTGGCGTGGGTGCGAAGAAGCTCGCGGACTTCGGACGCGACTTCATGGATGCTGCTGGCGGCTGGCTGCAAAACAACGAGCGGCTCGTTTTCGCGGACAATCAGCCGACAGTCACCGCATTGCCAGTGGTGCTGACGACGGGGGCAGGACTCTCAGTGAAGCGCTGGCAGGATGGCGAGAGCATCGTGGCCATCGCGGACGCCATGAAGTTGAAGCCCAGCACCATCTCCAAGCATCTGGCGGATGCAATCGCCGCCGGAAAACTGAATGCGAACCCGCGCGATTTTTATTCCGAGACTGAGGAACGGGCGATCTCAGAAGTGGCGGAGATTCACGGCCTCGATGCTCTCAGCCCTCTCAAGGCCGCGCTGGGCGATGCCATCAGCTATGACAAGCTGCATTTCTACCGGGCCTTTGCGCAGCGCGGAGCAGAGTGATCCGGAAGCGGCCCGCAACCCTTGCAAATCCTCCGGTGGACAGAGTCGGCGCGACACTCAGAGTGCGCGCCGATGAAAGCACTCACACTTGTAGGAAGCAGTAAATTTACGTTCGGCGATGCAGCAGAGCCGCAGATGCATGATGATGAAGTCCTCGTGCGGGTCGCGGCCTGCGGGATTTGCGGCAGTGATGTGCATGGCATGGACGGCAGCACCGGGCGACGCATTCCACCGGTTATCATGGGCCACGAGGCGGCGGGCACGGTGGTGCGCTCCGGTCCGAGGGCGGGAAAGTGGCAGGAAGGCGAGCGCGTCACTTTCGACAGCACTCTCTATTGCGGCGAATGCGAATACTGCCGCGATGGCATGGTGAATCTTTGCAAGAACCGCCGCATCCTCGGGGTGTCCTGCGCGGACTACCGGCAGAACGGGGCGTTTGCGGAATTTGTTTCCGTGCCGGGCCGCGTGGTCTGCCGGCTGCCGGACAAGGTGACGTTCGAGCAGGCAGTATTCGTGGAACCTGCGGCGGTCGCGCTGCACGCGGTGCGCCGGGCACAGGCAGGACCAGGGCAGACAGGGCTGGTTGTTGGTGCGGGCATCATCGGCCTGCTGACCATTCAGGCGCTGAAGGCTGCGGGCTGTGAGAAGGTTTATGCCTCCGACCTGAGCGAGGGCCGCCTGGCGCTGGCGAAGGAATTGGGCGCCGATGAAGTTTTCCCCGCCAAAGCCGGCGGGCTAAAAGAAGCCATCCTCGCGCGAACGGGAGGCGAAGGCGTGGATGTGGCTATGGAATGCGTCGGCATCAGCGCGACGGTGCAGGGTGCCATCGAATGTGTGCGCAAAGGCGGCACCGTCGGGCTGGTGGGAAATCTCGCGCAGCGCATTGAGTTTCCACTGCAATCCGTGGTGACGCGTGAGATTTCGCTGTTTGGATCCTGTGCCAGTGCCGGCGAGTATCCGGCGGCGCTGGAGGAAATCGCGGCCGGGCGCATTCGTGTCGGACCGCTGACGAGTGCGGTGCGTCCACTGGAGGAAGGCGCCGACTGGTTCCACAAGCTCCACGCGGCAGAGGGCGATCTCATCAAAGTAATCCTCAAGCCCTGACATGAGCACCGCATTCGATCTCACCGGCAAGACTGCATTCGTCACCGGCGCGAGCCGTGGACTGGGCAAAGGATTCGCGCTCACTCTCGCCCGTGCAGGCTGCGATCTCGTCATTTCCGCCCGCGACGCAGCCGACTGCGCGGCGACCGAAACGGAGATCAAAGCGCTGGGCCGGAAGTGCCTGAGCGTGTCGCTCGACGTGCGTGACTTTGACAGCATCCAGCGCGCCGTGGCGGAGGCGGAGAAGATGTCCGGGCGCATTGACGTACTGGTAAACAACGCCGGCTGCAATCGCCGCAAGCCCGCACTCGAAGTTACATGGGATGACTGGAACACGGTGCTGGAGACAAATCTCCGCGGCACTTTCTTTGTCGCTCAGGCAGTGGCGCGCGGCATGGTGCAGCGGGGCACGGGACGCATCATCAACATCGGGTCCGTCACCTGCGTCGCCGGCTATGCAGGGCTCGCGCCGTATGGAGCCAGCCGTGGCGGTGTGAAGCAGCTAACCATGAGCCTCGCCTCCGACTGGGGGCCGCACGGCATCACCGTCAACTGTCTCGCGCCCGGCTGGTTCCGCACCGCGCAAAATGCCGTGATGTATGACGACACCGCGTGGGTGGAATATCTCAGCGAACGCATTCCGCTCGGACGCCCCGGGCAGCCCGGCGACCTTGATGGGACGCTGCTCTTTCTCGCCAGCGACGCCTCGGCCTACGTCACCGGTCAGACGATCCTTGTGGATGGCGGTATCTCCGTCGGCCAGGTGCGCGCGCTGCCGGCAAAGCCGCAGTGATCAATCCAGGATCACCTCGCAACTCAGCATCGTGTCGTCAGTGAACTCGAAGTTCCCCGTGAACCGGCGGCGCGCGATGAGGTGGTGAAACCACAGCCGGTCATCGGCCCACATTTCATCAAAGGGAATCGCCTCCAGCTTTGTCCATAGCGGTATCGCTTCCTCCGTCTCCACAGCCGTGCCGGTGAACGAATCGGCACGAAAGACATAACACAGCAGCCCAAGTCCGTCGGTGAATTGAAAGCGCAGCAGACCCGCATCGGTGATATCGCCGGCGGTCACACCGAGCTCCTCCTCCACCTCGCGAATGGCGCACTGCTCTGGAGTCTCGCCCGGATCTATCTTCCCGCCGGGGCCGTTGATCTTCCCCGCCCCGAGTCCGCGCTTCTTGCGAATGAGCAGAACTTCGTCGCCACGAAAGACGAACAAGAGTGTGGCGTTCATGC
>JANOZA010000848.1:0-14397 GCA_031429155.1 Verrucomicrobiota bacterium
GGGCCTTTTGGGGCGGTTTTTGTTTTGCGCGCGTTTTCCGGGGGTTTTGCGGATTGTTTGGGGGTGGGGGGGGGGTCTTGGGGCGCGTGGGGGGGCTGACCCTCCGCAGGTTGTGGGGGGGGTTTACCAAGCCGCACTACATTCCGCTCCCACGCCGGAACAGGCTCCGCGCCCGGAGAATGATGACGGGGAGGTGCTGGTGGTGCAGACTCCGGGGGCGAAGGTGGGGCACCGGGGCGGGGAGATCACGGTGATGGTGGACGGGCAGGACGTTGGGAGCAGGCAAGATACCCCTCGGCCACATAGCCCGGCTGCGAAAAATTTTTGGCTCAGGGAAGCGGTGGCGTGATGCCGGGGGCGTGGTGGCTATCGTCAACGCGGAAGGGCCGGCAGCGTCCGGACTGCTTGAACTGGAGGGTGGAAAGGGGCGGGATTCTTTGTTTCCAGGGCTGCCTGTGAAGTGGAGGAGAATCTCAATTCCCGCAACCTGCCGGGCGCTGATCGTCCGGCGCGACTACTGCACTTCCTCGCGGGAGCCGGTGTAGATCCACTTCACGACCTTGTTGTCTTTGATGAGGGCCATGACTTCCGTGGGCTGGGGGCCGAAGAGGGCGTTTTCGACGGTGCACTGCACGGTGCCGGTCCAATAGATGGTGCCGCCCACGTCTTCGAAATTGAGTTCGCCCCATGAGGTGATGCTGGAGGCTTTGAGTTCGGTAAGTTTTCCGTCCTGCAGGGCTGCCATCATGATGGGGATGACGCCGCCGGCGCGGACTTCCGGTTTCGGGCCGGCGAGTTTCATTTGCTCGTCATTGGCACCGTTGGAGCGGGCCTTGGCGGCGCGGGCGTGCTCGCGCTGTTTGATAATGCGGTTCCGGTGGTAATCCTTGTATCGCTCGTAGAGGGCGGTGAGGGTTTCCTTGAGATCAGTATTGGCGAGCGGCACCTGGATGCGGCTGGGGTCGTCCTTGTCGCGCATGACTACCAACATGCCTGCGACCATGCCGGCGGCGAGGGCCTTCGAGTCGGCCGGGAGTTCCACTTTGCCGGCGGGGGCATCAAAGGTCAGAGCTACTTTCGTTTTCACGGGTCGGGGGAAGGCCCGGCTGGGAATGGCGCTCCATTCCTTGGTGATCTCTTCGATGGTCTTGAAGTTGGGCATCGGGTAGCGCGCGTCAATTTCGTCCACGGGTCCGGTGGGCGTGGTGACGGGCTTGGTGTGCGCCGGGGCGTCGGCGGGATTCACCGGGGCTGGCGTCGTGGAGGCAACGGTGCCGGGATTGGTCGGGTTAGGCTGGACTTTGGAAATCTCCTGGAAGAGCGAGCCGGCCTTGCTTCTGCCGTCGGAGGTCAGGCGGTCTTTTTGGGCAGCTTCGTTGATCGCGGAGTTGATCTTCTTTTCCTCAGCCGTCTTGCGGGTGGCTATGCGTTCCTGCATCCATGGGGCGATGAACTGGTGGGAATACCAGCCGGCCCAGGCAGTGGCGGCAATGACGGCGATGTAGAGGATGAATTTCATGGGCGGACGATGGACCGGCGGTGATGTAGTGAATGCCCGGGCGGCATTCAAAGGGAAATCACGGCGGGGTCGAAATGTCGCTGATCAGCGGATGACGAGACGCGCTCCAGGGCGAATGAGCTGCGGAAGACGGACGGCGTCCCAGTTGGCGAAGCGGATGCAGCCGTGGCTTTCGCTGCGTCCTATGGTGTGAGGGCTGGAGGTGCCGTGGAGGCCGATGCCGGTGCGGCTGGTGCTGGTCCAGAGGACGCCGACGGGGCTGTTGGGGCCGATGGGAAGCTGATAAAATTGCTCGCTGCGTTTTCCTTCCTCCAGCATGGCCTTGTCCCAGCGGAATTCCGGAGTGGAGACCATGCCGGTGATCTTCCATTCGCCAAACTTGATGAATCGGGCCTCTCCCGGGGTGATGGGAAAACTGGCGAAGGGCTTGTTCTGTTCATCGAAGAAAATGGCGACCCGGGCGGCAATGTCCACGGCCACGGTGCGGGCGCTGAGCACTGGTTCCTTGTCGAACTTTGCGTGCTTTGGCCATTCATCTATCTTAAACGGAGTGACATTCGGCACCGTGAGCGTGTCGCCGGGATCAAGCTTTTCGAGACTGGGGCCGGTCTTGTTGAGCCACACAAGAAATGGCTCGCTGGTGTGGTAGCGTTCGCCCACAAACTCAAGCAGGCTGCGGTAGCCGAGGTATTTCACTTTCACCTGCTCCTGGGGCTTGGACGGCAGGGAAGGCGTGAGGTGTTTAAGGTCGGCTTCCTGGATGGTGTAGGTGGTGTAGGGCTTGGCCACTGCTTTGTTCGCAGCCTCAATGAGACCGTGCCAGTTCCCGACCGGGATGCCGCGGATTTGATTATAAACGGAGGCTGCTTTCTTTCCAAACTCGCCGATCCTGCCGTCTATATATCCGGGGCCGTTGAGGCGCTCATCCAGGAAGATCTGAATGCGGACGATGGTGTCCACATCCGTTTCGTCGGGCTGCGGGGCGTAGTTGCCCTGGCTGTCAACGAGGTCGGCGGGCACGGCCCGGGGCGGTTTTACTTGAGCCGCGAGCGGCAGAGTGAGGGCACAGAGGAGGGCGAGGATTGGTGGTCGGGTCATGGTCGGGGTCCGGCGGCAGGGGAGACTGGTCGCAGCACCGGATGGGGGCGATGTATGGCACAGAATTTCCAAAATGAAACCCCCGGCATGAGACATTTCCCTCATGCTTAACGTGAACCGGGGAAAACTGGCGAATTGACCTGCCCTTCATCCCGTGAAAGGGAGGGGGCTTCCCGTCCATCCCCACCCTATTTACTTCCGCTCATGTCAGACAAGCCCGGCAACAATTCTCCTCCCCGCGACAATCGCGGCGGCGGTCGCCCCCGCAACAACAACCGCAATCGCCGCCCGCGGCGCGATGACCGAAGCGGTGAGAATCGCCGGGAGTCCCATTCCGATGACCGCCGTCCCCGCCAACGGGAAGACCGCCGCGACAACCGGCGGGATGACCGCCCGAAGCGCAAAGCCCCGGCTCCCGCCGCGCCGACCTTTTGGCAGAAATTGCTGGCCATCGTGACCTTCGGCCTCGTCCGGCCAAAAGGCGCCCCCGGTCGCCCGGCACCGAAGCCCAGTCCTCCGCAGGAGGCCGCCCGGCCGCCCCGCGAGGTAAAGTCCTCCGTCGTCGTGCCTCCCGCCGACGCCGAAGCCGTGGACAGCGAGCGGCTTCACATTGGGAATCTCCACTACGATGCCAGCGAGAGCGACCTGCTCGACCTCTTCAAAGGCGTGGGTCCGGTGAAGTATGTGGACATCGTCTATAATGGCCGCACCCACCGCTCCAAGGGCTTTGGGTTCGTCCAAATGGCAACGATCATGGACGCCCGCCGCGCCGTCTCCGACCTCCACGGTCAGCTCTACATGGGCCGGCCCCTCATCCTTGGCCCCGCCCGCAGCCGCGGCGAGGACAAACGCGAGGCGGACGAAGAATGAGAACAGCATAGAATGAACGATGAGGCAGCCCGGGCTCACTCAGCAACAGGCCGCGATGGTCCTGCCAAAGCTGGGGCCGCTCATTCTCAGCGGTCTGCTCCCCGGATTGCTCAAAGGCCGCAGATGAGCCGCATGGCCTCCACGGGGCAGGGGATTTCCCCATGCGGCCATAGGGCGAAATAGTTGATTCTTTTCACAGGAGTCTCACGTCAATCCGGTCAGGTTTGCAGGCGTATGCGAATTCCCGAATCGTTGAGGACCATTCTCCTTCTTATCATTCTGCTCGTTCCCGCAGATTTCGCGCCGGCTGCGGTTCGGGGGAATGACAATTTCCACCAGCGCTTTCCGCTGCCGTCCGGGGAATCGGTGGAGGCAGTCATTCGCCGGCCGCGGGCTTTTTCCTATGAGGCGCTCGACCCGATGTATGAGAATGACTGGTCAGGTTCCAGTGCCGAGGTGTCAGGCTCGCTCTGGTGGGAATGGACGGCGCCGCGGGATGGCTGGTTCACCGTCGCGGCGGTGAATACCGATGGCTGGGGCTGGCCGATGCAGACGCAGGTGTCGGAGGGCACGGCGCTGGAAAAGCTGGTGCATGTGGCTAACGGCAACCTCTACAGCACGGGGCCGGAGCAAGCCGTGACCTTCGAAGCGAAACAGGGACGGAAATATCAAATCGAAGTGCGGAGCGGGAGACAAAGGTTTCCGAAACCCGGCTCGACGGATGAAACCGGAAAACTGAACATCGCGCCCTCACCGGGGCCGCCCGCGAATCACACCATGGCGACACGCGCGGTGCTGAGTGGCCCGCTGCCGATCACCGTGCGGACGTCGAATCTGGCTCCGGCCTCGCAGGAACTGGACCGCGTGAACAGCATGATGAGTCTGACTTCCGGGGGCTACTATGGAATCGGGAGGATCCGTCCCGTGCTGTGGTGGGAATGGACGTGTCCGGCGTCCGGGTGGTATGATTTGCGCGCTGCCGGTGTGCTCCACCAGACGCAACTTGCCCGCCGGCGCTCCACGCCGGAGGGGCCGGCTCCCGCTGGCGACTGGGATAACTCCGGCATCATCAATCGGTCGGAGTATTTCTTTCAAGCTGCGGCGGGCGAAGTCTTTGACATCGCACTGGCCAGTCTTGGGGGCTCCTACTCGAACTACGGCGATCTGACCCTGACACTCAAAGCCGCGCCGTCCACTTTGCCTGCGAATGCCGACGAAGCGACGCCGACCCTGCTGCCGGCTGCGGTGCCGTTCCATTTTGAAGACGCGTGGCCAGGCTCGCCGCTCCCCGGGAACGCGGGCGGAGGCGGGTTCGTGCAGCGTTGGTATCGCTTCACCGCTCCAACGGCGGGCTATTACCGTGTCACTCCCACCTACTCCGGGCCGACAGTGATCCAGGGGGAAGGCATGCTCAACTCCATTGGGCTGGTCCACTGGTTTCCCGCCGGCGGCGGGCTGCTGCTGCGGTACGATTATGTAGTGAATAATTCCTACCGCATGGAACTGGATGTGAGTACTGTTGCCGGCACACCAGGGAGCGATGAGTTTTCCACTGCGGTTGATCTTGGAAGCGCACCCGAATTCACCCTGCTGGGGCATGTCGGAAAGGTCAGTCTGGAGCCTGGTGATCCCGCACCGTTGTTCCTTTCCGGCGAATCACCGGGCACACTCTGGTGGCGGTGGACGGCTCCATCGGATGGCTGGCTTTCCAGGCTCAGTGGTAACGGCGGGCCGGTGCAGTTGTGGGCCGGCAGCAGCCTTAATTCGCTCACGGATGGCAGGCTGCTCACGGGCAATGCGTCGGTGGTGCTTGCCGGGCAGACGTATTTCCTCAGGGCCGGATTGAGCACGCATCCGGACGAATCCGTGTGCGGCACGGAGATTCAATTCGTGGCGCGAGCGCTCAACACGACGATGGAGACGGCGATTGATCTCGGCACCAGCCGGCTCCCGTCATGGGAGCCGCCCTTAAGCGGTTCCTCGATCTATCCGGGGTCTGACCAATGGTTCCGCTGGACTGCTGCGGAGAGCATTCGCGCTGAGTTTACGGACTATAACATATCCTGGGTGATGACCGTGTCTGCTGCGCCCGGCGATCCGCCATTGCCGGCGACCGGGACCACTTATTCCACCTACCCCTTCAACGCCGGGCAGACGTATTGGTTCCAACTCCGCCAGTCCTACAACACCACGGACTGGGCCATGCGGGAGGATCCGTTCACGGCCCACGGCGACATTGCCACGGCGCTGGTTCTTGATTCCACGTTGCCTGCGGGCGGCACGATTTCGATGCGGGGCGATGTGAACTCCGAAGAGGAAATCAGCCTCCTGTCCCACTTCGTCTGGCATCAGTGGCTGCGCGGCCAACTGCCTGCGGTGTGGTGGAAATGGCAGGCTCCCTCAAGCGGCTGGGTGCGTTGCTACGCCGACGCTTTCGCCAACAGCATTTACGGCCTCTACGCGTTCGACTCCGCCGGCGCTCCGCAGAGCTTTTCCACCATTGGGGGCGATTACTACGGTCAGTATCTCCGGGTGGAGCAGGGCGAGACCTATCGCATTGCCGCCGTGGGCCACGAAGGCTGGAATCGAACGGCTGTTTACGCACATCTCGAAATCCGTGCCCTGGTCGAACTCTCTCCGGCCAACGACAGCTTCGCCGGGGCGGAGGAAATCGCCGCCGTGGACTGGAACGACTACACGAATCTCTACCGAAGCCTCACCGGCACCCATCGCGGCAGCGTCACCTGCGATCCGCTCTTCCTCGGCCGGCTCCAGGCCGGCCTGGAACCTGGCGAGCCGCCCGTCTCGCTCATCCTCGGCGAGGAGGGCCAGGCGGTGCCCCAGACGGCCACCACCTGGTGGCACTGGACCCCGGCGGCTTCCGCCGTTTTTGAGGTCAACGTCTTTCCCGCGGACAGCCCGGCACGCAGCGGCGGCGGCGGTGCGGGTCCGGCAAATGACTTGACCCTCGACATCTATACTGGCGACTCCCTGGCGACACTCCATCCCGTACCACTCTACGAAGCCAATGAAGGCGACTACATCTTCCGCGCCACCGCAGGCACCCGTTACTACATTCGCGTGGCCAGCGGCAGCGAGCGGAACTACTACCGGCTGCAGCCGCACCTGCCGCAGCAGGATGATATTTTCGACCTCCACGCCATCGAGCAACTGCGCTTTGAAGACATCGGCACCGCCTGGGCGCGGCTCACCCCTGACGATGCCACCAACTACACCAAGCTCCTCTTCGGCATGGACTATACGCTGCCGTTTGATCATCCCGCCAACCTCGCCGCCGCCGCTCCCCGCCTGCCGCGGGTGGTGGAAGGCACTGATGGCATCGAGTTCCGCGTCCGTCCGGATCTGAGGTTCGCCCCCATGGGAGAAGTTCATAACGTTTCACTTTACGCACAATATTCCACCGACCTCACCACCTGGTGGCTTCATTCCGCCCATGCCGTGGAAGGCGGCACGGAACTTTCGGTCAGGCTTGGTCCCGACACCGGGCTGCCCCGGGCGTTCCTCCAGTGGGATTTACGCCAGTGAGTTTCATCCCACCGCCTTCTCCCTGCCAGTCAGTCAAAACTTATAGGTCTGCCCGCTTTCTCTCCCTCCGTTTTCAAATACTTCACCACCCAAACCAATGAAACCCGCCCACCTCAGCGCGCTCCTTGCGCTCCTCAGCGCCGCTCCGCTCGCGGCGCAGATCACGAATCCGATCCTCTTCGTGACGCAGGTCGCGCCAGCGAAGCCGCACCACACCGTCACTTCCATTGACGGGAGCCTGCTCGGAGACACCGGCGCCGCTCCCCGCGGCGGCGATCTCATGATGCTCTACCCTGACATGAGCGTGAAAAACCTCACGCGCACTGCCGGGTTCGGCATCGCCGGCAATATGCAGACGGGTGACAGCGCTATCGCGGTGCGCGATCCGCACGTCCACTTCAACGGCTCGAAGGCGCTCTTCAGCATGGTGAAAGGAGCACCCACCGATGCTGACGACACCCGCAGCTTCTACTGGCAAATCTACGAGATTACCGGTCTTGGCAAAACCGAGACCCCCGTCATCACGCGCGTGCCAGGCCAGCGCGCGGACTACAATAACGTGCAGCCCGCTTACCTCAGCGACGGGCGCATCGTTTTCTCTTCCGACTGCACCGTCACCGGCGAACGCCATCTCTACCCGGCTCTCGACGAAAATGGACAAGGCCCCGCGGGCACCGGGCTGTGGACCGTGTCGCCTGGCAAGGACCCAATGTTGATGACGCACTCACCGAGTGGTGCCTTCGAGCCGTTCGTGGACAGCTTCGGACGCATCCTGTTCACGCGCTGGGATCTGCTTCAGCGCGATGTCCTCGCACCCATCGCCGGGAACCACGCCTGCGATTTCCAAAGTGAAGCGGCGAACGCACCGTTCACCGCCGGGTTCACAGAAGTCTTCCCCGAACCGCTGCGCAGTTTCCAGGAACCCTTCGGCCTCAACTTCGACCTCTTCCTGCCATGGACGATCAATCAGGATGGTGAGGAACTGAACACCCTCAACCACCTCGGTCGTCATGAACTGACGCCGGAATTTGCGCGCTCTGGCCCGGATGCTGGTCTGGAAGACTTTTTCAGTCAGGTGCCGGAAGTCCCCGCCAGCGGCACGCTGCCCGTCATCACCCGCGCCACTTCCTTTCTCCACCTCACCGAGCATCCGGCCTCGCCGGGCCGCTACGCCGGCACGGACGTGCTGGCCACGAGCCTCAGCGCCGGCAGAGCCGTCAGCATTTTCGCACCGCCCACCACGAATCCCAATGATGTCACGGTCCGCCTCATCAGCCAGACAGGACTCGTGCGGGATGTTAGCTGGCTCGCGGACGGACGTCTCTGCGGCTCATGGGTGCCGGGCCCGCCGCTACAGCATTCCCACTACGGCGGCGATCCCGCTCAGCAGCCCGTGCCGCCGGATTTCCTGCCCACGTCATGCTTCACCATCCGCATCGCCAGCGGCACCACCCGGCTCGATCGCGGCAATACGCCCGTCGCCCCCACGACCTTGACGACCACACAATTCGTGGACGGCACCTCCGTCACCCGCACCGCCAACCTCTGGCAACTCCAGCCCGCAGAAGTCCGCAGCCGCTCCGTGCCCGCTCCCATGACTGTTCCCCTGGAAGCGCCGGAAGCCTCCGCCTTCATCAGCAACGGCGTCTCGCCCGCCGCCTTCCGCGCATGGCTGAAGCAGACAAATCAGTCCATTCTCATTGCCCGCAGCGTCCTCAATCGCGATGCTGCGGACAAACAGCAGCCCTTCAGCCTCACTATTCCCGGCGGCTCGTCTAACACCGTCAACGGTGCCCTTACCCGCACCGTGGACCGCATGCAGTTCTTTTCCGGCGAATACCTTCGCGCCTATGCCGACGCCCCCGGTCATCCGCCCGCCCCCGGCCGCCGCATCACCGCGCGCCCGATGAAGGAGGAAGCTTTCGCCAGCAATCCTCCGACTACCGGCCCCGACGGCAGCGTGAAAATCGCACCCGATGGCAGCATGGCCGCCATCGTTCCCGCCGGTCGCGCCATCACATGGCAACTCGCCGACCCGCAAGACACTGCTGTCATCCGCGAACGCTACTGGCTGGCCTTCCACCCGGGTGAAATTCGGATGTGTACTTCCTGCCATCAAGTCAATGAGCGCAGCCAGACCGGAGCCGCCGGCCCTGCCAATTCCCCCGAAGCCCTGCGCTCCCTGCTCGCCTTTTGGAAATCCGAGAATCCTTCAAGCGCCGGCCCCAGCACCAGTTACAGCGCGTGGGCCGAAGTGAAACTCAGCAATCCCGCCGCGCCATCCGCCGCCGACAGCGACAACGACGGTCTCAGCAATGCTGAGGAATTCATCTACGGCACCGATCCCAATGCCCCGACCGCTGAACGACTCTTCACCGCCTCCAGCACTCCCGCCGGCACCAGCCTGAAATTCACCACCAGCGCCGATGCCGCCGACGCCACGATCATCGCCCAGATTTCCGAAAACCTCGACACTTGGACCGAGGCCGCCCGCGTCGTCGCCTCCGACATCAGCGCCACTCCCGGCATCACCGCGACCGAAACCACCACCGCCGTCCAAAGCGCCTCGCGCCTCAACTCATGGCAGGTAACAATCCCTTCCGGCACCGCACGCCGGCAATTCTTCCGCCTGATGTTCGAACTGCCGTGATCCCTGATCACACCGAATACCTCTCCACGATCCACGGCGGTATCTCCACGGCGCGTCCGGTGCTCAGCGTGATGAGCGTGTATTCACACCATCCCTGACACGATATTTTGCCGCCAGGCTCACGAAGGATTTCAAAACCGATGCGCACTCCCGTGCGGCTGAAACTTTCCACATGCGTGCGCACCAGGAACTGCTCCCCGATTCGGAGAGGGCGTTTGTATTCGATGTGCGAGGTGTTCACGAACCACCCGAATCCCAACTCCACGAATTCATCCATGCTCATGCCGTAGCAGCGCGACATCTGATCGTAGCGCGCCGCCAGCACGTAGTCCTGGTAACGGCTGGAATGAACGTGCTGGTTCATATCAATGTCATCCGGGCGCACGCTCAGGAGCGTCTCGAACCGGCTGTAAATCTTTGTGAGGTGCTGTTCCATCGCCACGGGGTCTAAAGCAAAGCCACCGCAATGACAAGCCCCGCCGCCCGCATCGCGGAGGATAATCCCGCTGGGCCGCGGCGTATGGGGAAGCACCATGAAATCCTCTCTCCTGCTCCGACTCCTTGCCCCGCTCTGTTTTGCCGCGCCCACTCTCGCCGAATTCCGGGTCGGAGCCGCGCAGGTCATCATCAATCCTCCCGTCGGCGTCAACATGGCCGGCTACTACAACTTCCGCGCCTGCGAAGGAGTCCTCGATGACATCCACGCCAGCGCCCTCGTCCTCGACGACGGCATCACTCGCGCTGCGCTCGTCACCCTCGACCTCATCGGCACTCCCCGCGAGTTGGTGGAAGCCGTCCGCGCCGCCGTGGAAAAATCCGGCATCATGCCCGGAGCGAACGTCATGCTTTCCGCCACCCACGCCCACACCGGACCCGTGCCCGGCAGATTCCTCCGCACCCCCGACAGCCCGGCAGCCGGCGGCCCCGAGCCCGGCTCTCCCCACGCCAAGTACATGGAAGGCCTCCCGGGCCTCATCGCGTCCAGCGTCATCTCCGCCGCCACAAAACTAACTCCCGTCCGCCTCTCCGGCGTCACCGGCGAATGCACCGACGTCGCCTTCTGCCGCCGCTTTTACATGCGCGACGGCACCGTCGGCTGGAATCCAGGCAAGCTGAATGCCAACATCGTTATCCCCACCGGCCCCACCGATCCGCAGGTCCAGGCCATTTTCTTTTCACCAACCCGCCCGCCCGCCGCCCACGGCCCCTCGCTCGCCATTTACGCGAACTTCTCCATGCACCCTGACACCGTGGGCGGCGCCAAAGTCTCCGCCGACTACCCCGGCGCATTGGCCCGCATCCTCGCCGGTTATCACGGCCCCGACTGCATCACCCTCTACGGCAACGGCACCTGCGGAAACCTCAACCACCTCGATGTCTCATGGGGACGCCAGCAGGGCGGCATCGCCGAAGCCAACCGCATCGGCACCCTCATCGCCGCCTCCCTTTTCCGCGCTGAGAAAAAGCAACGACCAATCACCCCCGGCACCCTCCGCGTGAAATCCGTCACCGTCCCCCTCGCCGTCCCCTTCGTCACCCCCGAGCAGGAGGAAATGGCGTTAAACACCGTGCGCAAGAAAGCCAGCGGGGAAGCCCCCACCTTCATGCAACTCGTCCACGCTAACCGCCTGCTCGACCTCGCCCCCCTCAAAGGCCAGCCCCTCCCCGTAGAAGTCCAGGTCATCACCCTCGGCAAAGAAGTCGCCTGGATCGGTCTCCCCGGCGAAGTCTTCGTCGAACTCGGCCTCGCCCTCAAAAAGCGTTCCCCATTTCCCCACACCCTCATCACCACCCTCACCAACGGCAACTGGGGCTACCTCCCCGACCGCCGCAGCTACGCCGAAAAAGCCTACGAAGCCGAATCCTCCCGCGTCGAACCCGGCTCCGGCGAAAAACTCATAGACGCCGCCGCCACCCTCCTCACCGAACTCTACGCGGCGGAGAAATAGCGCCCGTTACCCCGCAAACACCCGCCGCCAGCGTTCCCGGTGCTCATCCTCCTTGCAGAGCACATCCCGCGCATATTCCACCGCCACCCGCCCGCGACATCCGCGCACGACACCACTCACCGGCACTCCCCCGCCATCAGCCCCAACAAATCCTCCACCTTCGTCCCCGCCCCCCCCCCCATACCGCGACGGCCAGCCGAGGAGATACACTGACGGGCGCGTGGACATGGCGAGTGAGCTTGCTAAATGACGTAATGCGGATCCTCACCCGCATCTGACTGAGGCCTTAAAGAAGCTAGTTGTCGGTTCAGTTTAGCCTGGTCTATAGTAATTTCACGGCACTGGTCAGCAATATTTAGGGGAGCACTGGCAGACCCGATGAGCGGTTTGATCTTCTTCTCAAAAACACTCCAATCCTCTTCAAAG
Organism: Verrucomicrobiota bacterium; assembly: GCA_031429155.1. Lineage (GTDB taxonomy): Bacteria > Verrucomicrobiota > Verrucomicrobiia > Verrucomicrobiales > V1-33 > V1-33. The sequence goes on from JANOZA010000848.1 coordinate 12,059, forward strand.
GAAGTAAGAAACTCACTCAATTGAAGGCTAGCCGGACTCAGCACCCTCCACTTGTCCAGAAGTTCCCGGAAACCATCTTTTGGAGCAGAGTCTGCCGTCCAGCGTAGACCTTGAACGCCGTGGTGAAAACTCCGTGGGGTGGCGTCGTCAAAAGGCCCAATCAACAGCGGAATAATGCCCGTTCCGCCAAAATCCAGCCGATGTTTTTCGCCTTGGCTCGAATTCCCCATCACGGGCTGTTCCCGGCAGCCCTTCCCATAAATCATTCCGGTCTCAAACGCCATCCATGCTTCGCCAACGGTCTCCTTTGTGATACAAAAAATGGCCGCGTCCGCCAGGACAGCATTGCAGATGATTTCGCCGAACCATTGAGCACCATATGGAATATTGTTTGATATGAAGCACCTGACGCCGGGTCCCAAGCACCTGGGAATGAATGTCGCCAGGGCTTTCGCTACCTCATGACCTGCGCTGCCGGATTGCGCCCACCCAAGAAAGACCCGGAAGTCCTTTTCTGTGTGCTGAGAATTCGGTGGCATGAGCGACAAGTTGCAGCCTGGGATGAGACCGCCCTCTCCGGAGGTGCAACCGAAGAGGGCAAGCTCCCTCGTCAGTCATTGCGCCTGGAACTCAGGACGATGTATGACGAAAACCATCCAGTGAGGCAAGCTGAATCTAACTCGCCCGGCCTTTCCAAACGCAAACTATTTTCTGGACGAAACCACCGTTTCATCCACAATTTGGGCAACCCCACGGCATCCGCCATGAAAGCCCACAGACTGAACTTGTAACCGCACCACCAGATTCCCGATGTGCGCAGTCTGCGCGGAGGGAGTTGCAACACACCCAAACCAATGGCCAAGAAGAATGTGAACGTAGCCAAGTTCCCTGGCGGACTCGAAGAGTTGAAACTCTTCATCAGCAGCCCCACCACGGAGATCACCGCCAGGGATCTCACCCCCGCCACGATCACCACTGCCTTCACGGCGCAGCAGACGGACGTGGACGGCAAGAACAGCCTCCAGGAAAACCTGAAGACGGAAACCAAGAAAGCGACCGCGGCCGTGCAACTGGCAGCCGATACGCGGTATCCGGAGTTTTCCTCCGTGATAGATTTGCTACGCGGAGCCTTCGGCGTCGGTAGCGCCGAAGCGAAACAGCTCACGCGCATCCGCCAGGATGTGATCGGCAAGGGCGGCGGCAGTGGAGGAGGAGGAGGAAGCGACAGCAGCGGTGACTCCAGTGGTGGCGGCGGTGGCGGGAGCAGCAGTTGAGGAATTGAAAAATGAAGAATGCAGAATGCAGAATGGGGGAGAGGCCGCGGATTGGCCCCTGGCGCATCAAAGCGCGGTGGGGTGAGGCCGAATCCACTTTTTGCGGGCCGGCGTCTCAGCGCCGGGCGGCGCGGAGTTGCTTGGGAGAATCACGCCGCGCAGGGAGGGCTCCGCGCCCCCTCCACCCATTTATAGTGGACTCAGCAGGAGCTTCGCCCCACTGGTTTTTGAAATTCCCCATGCGGGGAACTTCTCCCCGCGTGTCGGGAAATTTTCCCTTTGGGTTGCGTGCGCAGCGGCTTACACACAGAGGGGATGCTCCCACCATTTCTTATTCACGATGAACGCCCCAGATCATCTCATCCCCCCGTTGTATGACTTTGGCCGAGTGGTGAAGCTCTTCGGTGCCTTACTCGAAGGAGCTTCGGATGACCCAATCGAAGTATATCGAAAAGTGTGCGAGGCTTGGGGGAAGTATTCAGGTGCCGACTGCGCCTGGTTATGGCTGGCGCATGAGGAAGTTGAGGGGCGGACGTGGTATTTAGTAGGGCAGTGGCTGCGTCCCGAAAGTGGTCTTCCGGAAGTCCCGAGTGTCCGTTGGCACAGCCGATCTCCGAACCGCAGTGTAGTAGAGTATTGCGCCTGTACGCAGAAGGTGGCCTATGTAGACAATCTGTCTTCATGGGAAAAAGAACACGAAGGCGTTTCTTATAAAGTGTTCAGTGCGCAGTCGCTCGAAGCATTGCGCTGCAAGTCCTTCATCACTGTGCCCCTCTTCCTGCGACGGCCCGGGGACGCGGAATCGTGCGAAAAAGTAAGTGGCGGGATATGCCTGCATTTCAACCGTCAGATGGAGGCCGGGGAGCACTTCAAAGATGGGGTTAAGTTTAGTCCTCCGGAGGAGATGCCGGAGCCAGGAACTTATGAAGAGGAGAGGTTGCTCCGCATGGGGCGGCTGACGACGATGGTCCTTCGTCTGGCTGTGGAAGCCCTGCAAAACAAAGTGCTTCGCAATCTGAATGATTTGGCGGGTCAGTGGCTCCCGCAGTCCACTTTCCAGCCGGA
>JANOZA010000849.1:0-10987 GCA_031429155.1 Verrucomicrobiota bacterium
CCGGTCTCCGGGTCGAAACGATAGATGCGCGTCGAGGTGCCATCCACGGCGAAGAACTCCGAATTCACCGGGGTCGTCGCACCGTCGAAGAGACCGGTGATGTCGCTTATTTCCACGGAAGGAATGACATTGCGGGTGTACGTCTGAGCGCCGCTATTGTCATCTACCGCGAAAATCTGACGGCGGGTATCGGCATTGGTGGAGGGGATGCCGAACATCTGCTTATCCGCCCGGTATGTGATCGCCATGTAGGCGGACTCCGGCGCGCTCTTTATCACGCTGAACCCCGCGAGGGCACCGATGTCGTAAGATGCAAGGATGTGATTGCTGCTGCTCGCAAGATAGAGCTGTCCGTCCGGACCCACTGTCATGCCGTCCACGGTGCCGAGAATCGGGTGGATCGAGATGCCTTCGAGAATGTCCGCGGCTTTCGTTTGATCTGTGATCGCATTTCCCGTGAGCGTGATTTTCACGAGATCATCCGACTCCGGAGCCAGGTAATAGAGTGAACCGGCATACCATGTCAGCACGCTGGGTGCATGCAGTGGGCGGTAGGGAAGCGCTATGTCCATGAGGTTTCCAAGACTGGTGATTTCCCCGGTGGAAATGGTCACCCTCTTGAGAAGCACGCCAGCGGCATCAGGGCCAATAGTATAGAGCGCGCCGGCGGCGTTGTCCGCAGCAATGGCTGTGGGCTGGATGCCGATATTGGAGGAGTAGATGTAATTCCTCCCGGTATCGAGATTCAGACGCAGGATATCATCGCTTCCGGGGCTTATGGCGAAGTGCCCGGGAGGAAGCTGGAAAGGAATTGCGCCCAGCGGCCCGGCAAAGTCTTCAAAGCTGCGCACCGGGCTGAAGACCAAGGGAGACGAGCCCGCACCAGTAACTTTGTTGACCGCATAGAATTGACCGGGCTCGGTATTACGCACTCCGTAGATTTGGTCGGCTTGACCTGTCACCAGGCCCGACCAGACAAATTCCGGATTGCTAACAGGAACGGCGAATCCGCTCATGGCCTTCAAATTGAATGTCCCCCACGCGTTTTGGGAGGCAATGTAGAGCGTGCCGCTGGAATCCGCAGCCACGTCACCGATTCCGTGAAATACGAGAAGGTCTTCGGCGATATCAGCGAACTTATACTGCGCGCGAATGTTGCCGTTCGGAGCGAGATCCACGCGCACAAGATCGTCGGTATTCTCCTCCACATAGTAAAGACTGCCGTTATAGCCGACCAGGTTTTTCGGCTGCACTGAAGGAGCATAGTCCATTCCCGCCGTCGTCAGACTGCCCGATGCCGCATGCGTGCCCGTAGTGAGATCATAACGCCCGAGACTCCATCCACTGGATGCCTGTTCCACGTAGTAGGCACGCCCGCTGTCCTGAAGGAAAGCCACTGCCGACGGGGGGTAGAGGCACTCGGATGTACGGATAATGCTGCTGCCACTGGTGGTGTCGAACTGGTAAAGCAGGTTGTCACCGCCGCCGACGGCAAAGTAATAGCCCTCCGGAGTGGTGCCAGTGCCTATGGAGGCCCGGTCGCTGGTATCGAACCACAACTTCAATTCCAGCGGCGGATACGTGCGGGCATTATATTCGCGGAGGCTACCGGTCGTCTGGATGGGGCCAGTGTATTGTGTAACCCGTGCGCAGCGCAGCATCCGCGCGCGATTCTGGGCGGCAGCATAGGCCACAGGATCCTTATACAGTGCTGCATTTGCCGCGAGCGGCTCGCCGGTATTGTCTCCTGGGTCACTGCCATCCTCGGTGAAGAAAATCCGCGTCCCCGGAGGCAAACGGCTCGGATCCTGAATTGTGGAGATGACAACATTGGCACCGTCCAGTCTCATGGTTGCAGGGGGAAGCTTTAGCTTTTCCACGCCCAGTGTGATCGTTTGCTCATCTGAGTTCCGGAACAACTGAGCATCCAGGGAAACAGCCTTTACGCGAATTGTGACCGTACCCGCCTGCGCATAGCTTGTGATATTCACGGGGAGTTGAGTGCCATTGTAGCTACCGGTGAACGGGGTCCCGGCGACGCGATTGATCGCAGTCGGGAGGGCGGGATCGGAACCGTCGTAGGTCCAATAAATCTGGAACTTGTTGCTCGAGAGGTGCTCGGGGCGAATGTCTGCAATATTCGTCACCTGCACCATTCCGTAGGGTGTGGCACTCACAACTGGCGCTCCCTGCATGACACCGCCCAGTTCCCGATAGTTATAGGCGCTCCTGGGAAAGCTTGCTGCGATTTCCAGCTTCAGACTGACGAGATCGTAGTTCTCACTTGCCTCGCTGCTGTCCTCAAAATGATCGGGATCGAGAGTCACGGTCTTCGCGGTCACAGTGACACCTGGTTCCACGGTGACAGGCCCAGCATACCTCTGCCACGGTCCGCCGGTAACATGGTAATAGATTTCGGCGACCGTGGGTGGCGCTGTCGCGGGCAACGCCAATTCAACTGACCCGGGGAACCAGCTGATCGGGAACTGTCCCGAGTCCACACTGAAGAGCGGAGGATCCAGAGGGACCGCGTTTCCACTGACTGGCGCGGCTCCCGTTCCAGGATCAATGAGACCGGTTCCGGGATTGTCGGGCGAGTCTCGCCCGGGTCCGGCTCCGTGGTTATAGTCCCACACCCATTTGTCCTCAGCCGCAAGAAGGTTCAGGGCTGTGCGGTCGTCCTTATTCGGATCGAAGGCGTTGCCATTCTCATCAACCCCCATCGGCAAAGGCGCCGGCAAGTCGCCGGAATAAAACTCTTCCACCCCCGGATTGCCTCCGCTCTCGGCGACATAGAACTTCAGTGCCGTCGCATCCCAATAGGCGCGCGGTTTATTGCCGGAAGCGTCCGCGGCATTTTGCCATCTTATCGTCATCCGCGAATCAATGAGTGAACCCTGTAGTCCTGGAAGGCGCGGATTTGCCGCCTCACGCCTGAGCCTGGCAAGAACAGCGTCCCCCGTTTGGCCGGCTGGAATGCGGCCACCATGGGTCTGATAGACCTGAATGGCGCGGTTCACAGCCTTCACGTCCTGCTCCAGTTTGGCGTGAGCGCTGGCCTGGGTTGCATTTGTGACAAGCAGATAGGCTCCAGAAGTTAGTCCGCCTATTACCGCCACAGTCACAAGGACTTCGAGTAGCGTGTATGCTAAATATTTTCTAAGAGTCATGGCAGTATTTCGATTTGGATCCAAGGAACAACAGGTCCATTATAGTAATTATGATCCTTATGCAAGAATATAATTACCATTGTGAGTTACTTCCGCACCATCAAAAAACCAATCGTCGCATAGGTCATTTCCCTACGTTCCGCGCAGCATTCCAATTTGGAGAATTCAAGATTCGTCCCATAAAGTGGACGAACATGCCTGTCCGATGTCCGGTTTCCACCCGTTCCCAAATTCAAACTTGAGGCTACTTTCGGAGCAAGGACGCCGAAAATTCCCGCAACAGACGGCTGCTGAGCAGGAAGGGAGCGGGAACCCCGCTGAGTCTGCCATAGCAAAGCGGCGCGTTGGCACCGGCGGGCATGGGAGCTAATTCCAGAGTCGCCGTGGCAATGTGTTCAGCAGAGGACTTATCGTCATAAGCCTTGTAATGAATCTCAACGGTCACGGTTGGCCGCTCCAGAGCCTTGAGAACATCGGCGGAGTTGTCCTGCCATGCCTCGACGCTGAGTGAGCCTGCCCGGGTGGCGAGATGCTGAGCGGCGGCGGTGTCAATCTGCCCCGAAATGTCGGCGCCGCCCCGCGTGCCGGTCCACGTGGAGCTGCCCGAATTGTGCTTCAGTTCCACAGGCGGCTCGGTGCCGACGATTTGCTTGAGCCCGAGCACCTGAAGCAGAGCGAAGCCGGGAAGTGTCAGACTTCGCCACTTAAGGCCGGTCTGGGGGATGCCGGAGGGCAACTCCGGACCGATTTGATATACGAACGGATCGCCGGAGAAGTTGGCAAAGATGCGCCCGTCCTTTCGAATGCCGATGCGCAGCGCCTGACTGCTCTTCTCTGTCATGGGAGTGAGCTGCTCCAGGCTGAGATGAGCACCGGCAGCCATCGTGACAGTTATGGCCGGCTGATCGAGCGCGTAGGCCGCGGGATCGCTCAGCGAGTCGCTGGCAAAGTCGAGGATCTCCGTCTCGTTGAGCAGCGTGATGAGTCGCTCAAGCCGCTCCGGAGCTGCGTCCTGCCATTCCCCTCCGGCGAGAGGACGCCACGACCACCGATCCCTCACCCGGCAAATAAGGACCGACTCGCCGAGCGTGGTCGAGACCTGTACGGTGCTGATGATGGCGGGATCCACAGCGGCCAGTTTGGTGCTGCGGAATGGATTGGGCGACTCGGCGATGCAGAGCGTGTCCACCACTTCCCGGTCCACTTTGAATCTGACTTTGCGCTGGGAGTCGCGGCAGATGGCTGTCTTTTCCGGCGCATCCGGGTCGTTATAGAATGCCAGCGCCACGCCTTTCGCTCCCTCGCCGGGAGGCACGAGGGTAAGTTCCACCACCGGCTTGTCAGTGGTTTCGACATAGGGAAGCCAGCCTTTCACTTCGGCTCCGCAGATTTTTGCTGTAAACTCCTTCACTGCCTCCTGGTAAGCTGGCGCGTTCGGTAAAGGTCGCGAGATGACCCAGGGAGTTGGCTCCCATTCCTGAACGAGGCGCTCCTTGCCGTCGGGCACGGCGGGCTTTTTTACGGGCACGAACGACCGGCTCAGCTCTACCTCGCCCTCCCCTTTCCGCACTACGAGACGGGCGATATGCTCTTCGTGATAACGCGAAACCCGGGGATCACGGAAGGAATCCAGCGGACGGGCGAGAAGCGGCCGCAGATCGGGAGTCACGAGATAGACATCAGGCCTGCTGTCCTGGCCGGCGATCTGCACGTAGCCAGCGCTGCCGAGCGGAGCGGTTTTTCCCACACGCATTGTCGCGAGGGCGGTGCCATCGGCTTTGAGCCAGGAAACGCGCCAGGCGCCGGCGTCATCAAGCCCGAGCGAAGCAGCAGAGACCTTGCCGTCCTTGACCTCGTCCCCGGCTATCGTCTCCGCGATGCGGGCAGTGCTGCAAAAACTGAGCAACTCCTTCACGAACTTGCCGTCGGCGCGATCAACCACTCCGCTGGTGAGATCCCACGTGCCGTCGGGGCCTTTGCGCAGGGAAACTTCCACCGAGCTGCTTTTCAGATCCATGCCGGCGACATCAGCAGCATTCACATCAACGCGCACTTCCTCCCGGGTCAAAACGCTGCCGCTCCAGTCAAAGAGCAGATGCCCGTTGAGATCGGCACCCTTATCGCCGCGCAGCATCATCCACGCGCCGAGGCCAAGAGTCAGCACCAGCAGTATGAGAGTCGTGGACCTTTTCATGAGGAAGAACGGTTAGTGGCGACGGGCGCTCCAAATGACGAGCCCGGCCATGAGTGCGGCCAGCGGCAGCACTGCGGTGGTGATGAGGAAAATACGCTGCCGTTGCGCCTTGGTGATGCGGAGCGTGAACTTGTGCTTCGCCTTGTCTGTGGTGCTGTCGTTGGCCGTCGCGTCATCGCGGTGGAGCAACCAGTTCAGCGAACGCGTGAGGAAATCATAGTTCGGGGGCGCGGGCGGCGGCAGTGCGAGATCGGAATTTCCGACCACGACAAGCCGGGAACTTTGCATCTGCACGCGCGGATCACTCGCCGCGCCGCGCTCGACCGCCGCAGCGACGCAGATAGGCTTTCCGTTGTCCTCCTTCGCGTCGAAGAGCGGCATGTTCTCGGTGAACTTCTTCTCGCCCCAGAAGTCCACGCCAGGAGTGAGCAGCGACGTGAGTTGAATATTCTCGGCCTTCACTTTCGGGGCCGCGTTGTTCAGCTTAAGCGAACGTGTCTGGCCGGGGAGCAGCGTGGCCCGGCTTTCCAGACCGCGCGTGATCAGCGATCCCTCAAGGAAGGTCGCGTCCACGGACAATTCCTTGTAAGGGCCGTTGGCCGTGCTGCGGGCGAAGAGCACCCGGTCCGCCTGCGGCTGGATGCCGTATTTGGCCAGCCACTTGTCCACACCTTCGCAGCCATTCTGGGGATCGAGCAGCACCATGACGGCATTCCCCGGCGTCTCGTAGAATTGCGAAAGGTCCGCTGCCTCCTGATCACCGAACACCGTGACACCGGCCAGGATCAGCGTGCGGTAAAGATGGGCGTCGCCCGGGCTTTCCATCATGCGCCAGCCTTCGAGGTCAATGTTCTGCGAGCTGCAGATATCCATGAACACATTCCCAATCGTCCCGTCCTGCGTGTGCCGGATATTCCCCATGTTCGTCACCACGGCCACGCGCGGGCGCTCGGGATTCGTCACCGCTGCCAGCGCGGCATTGAGCAGCGATTCGCCGCGAAACGCCACCGGCACTTTCTTCTGCTGATCCATCAGGTAGAAACTCTCCGCCGGGATCCACTTGCTGAAATACACCTCCTGTCCGCCGTCGGCTTTGCGGGGAAGCTCGGCCTGCACGAGGATTCCGTCCGTTGCCGGACGCAGCCCTGACTTCCGCTGGTCGAGGCGCAGCATGAAATTTTCCCACAGATTCGTGTCCCGCGTGGTGTCTATGTATTCCACCTCCAGCTTGCCGCTCATCTGGCGCGCGTACTGGATAAGGAGCGGTCCGGCGTCCGCTTCCAGCCGGGCGTCCAGATCCTTTTCCTTGCGGCCCACGAGCACTGTCACCCGCACTGGTTCCTTCAGCTGCCCGAGAAATTTCGTTGTCGTCTCCGAAAGACTAAAGCTCCGGCTGTAAGTGTAGTCCCACTGACGGAACTTCCGGTGCGCCAGCACGTTCACCATCAGAAACAGCGCCACACCCAGCGCCAGTTGCACCGTCACATTTACTCCTATGCGCCCGCGCCGGATACGCTCGGTCGGGGCCGGCTCAGCGGCGGGGGCAGTTTCGGTTTCCTTGCTCATAGACACTCGGTAGGGGAAAAAATTGGGTCACTCACTCAGCATCACGCCTTCCAGCGGCGGTATTCCAGCACCTGATGCGTGCCAGCCAGCAGCAGCACCGTGAAACTCAGGTAATAAACAATCGCCCGCGAGTCCAGCAGCCCGGAGGCGAAGCTGTCAATGTGCTCCTTGATCGCCACATGCTCCACGATGGGACGCACCTGGTCGCGATACGCCGGATCCTTTTCCAGCGTCTGGAGAAACACGCCGCTGAGGAAGTGGAGGATGATCAGCGAGAAGCCGATGATCGCCGCGATGATCTGATTCTTCGTCAGCGCCGAAGCCAGCGTCCCCAGCGCCAGGTGAAACAGCCCCGTCAGCAGCAGGATGAGGTAAGCCCCGCCGACCGCACCCGGCGGATACTCCACAGTCCCCTTCACCACCCAGTGCAGCACTCCAAAGTAGAGCAGCACCGGCAGCCACAGCACGATGTAAAAGATCACCGCCGACGCATACTTCGCGAGCAGCACCTGCACCGTCCGCACCGGCGCCGTCAGCAGGCTCTCCAGCGTCCCCAGTTTCTGCTCCTCCGCGAACAACCGCATCGTGATCAGCGGAAAGAGGAAGGGATAATAGAGCCAAAACCAGAGCGGCACGAACGTCCACTGCACGATGCTCTGGTCCCGCGGCTTTTCCTGCAAATGATCCACCGCCCATGAGAAAGACAGCCCGCTGATGGCCATAAACAGCGCCAGCACCACCCACGCCACCGGCGAGAGGAAAAACGAGCGCAATTCCTTGCCGAGCAGGATCAAAAATGTTCGCATGGTATATGTAAGAGGTGGGGAAACCGCCGGCAGCCGTCCGTGCTGCCCGATTCGTAGGGCATTCCTCTACCTTCCGCCCCCGGGGCTGACAAGCTGGATTCTTCTCTTGCATCAATTCCCCCGCTCTTTTCCTCCCCCGCTCCATGAACTCTCGATTTATCTCAGTAGTCGCCCTTGTCTCCCCGCTGACCGCCCTGGCTCAAAATCCCGCCCCGCAGGACCCGGTTCACTCCATTGGAGAAGTGGTCATCACGGCAACGCGCGATGCGGAAGTGACGAATCTGAACGCCCCCAATACCGTCCGCGGAGTGACCCCCAGTCAGTTGGAGGAACGCCTCCCCCGCACTGTGACCGAGGCGCTGCGCGAGATCCCCGGTGTGCATGTGCAGAAGACCTCCAACGGCCAGGGCTCACCCTTCATCCGCGGCTTCACAGGCTTTCGCAATCTCGCCCTCATTGATGGCGTGCGGTTCAACAACTCGACGTTCCGCGAGGGCCCGAACCAGTACTGGAGCACCATTGATCCTTTCTCCCTCGACCACATCGAGCTCATTCCCACGCAGGGCTCCGTGCTCTACGGCAGCGACGCCATCGGCGGGACGCTGAATGTTTTTTCCAAAGACAGCGGCTGGCGCGACGAAGAAGCCGGGCGTATTTTCAGCGGCGGCCAGGCGATCTACCGCGGCAGCAGCGCGGAAAACAGCCATTCCGGGCGGGTGGAATTTGATTTCGGCGAAGGTGGAAAATGGGGGATGCACCTCGGCGGCACCCTGCGGGAATTTGGTGACGTGGATGCCGCAGACATCGGTCGCCAGCGCCACACGGGTTACGATGAATGGGCCTACGATGCCCGGCTGGACTATGCCATTGATGACAACTGGACGTTTACCGCCGTGCATCAGAAGCTGAACCAGGACGACGTCTGGCGCACGCACTCCACGATCTTTGGCGAGCCGTGGCACGGCACCACGATCGGCACCGACAGGCAGCGGTCGTTCGATCAGGAGCGCACGCTTTCCTATGTGCGTGTCGCCGGCGATAAACTGGAAGGCTTTGCCGACAGCGCCGCTTTCACCCTTTCATACCAGACGGCCTACGAGTCGCAGTACCGCATCAGATCAAACCGCGCCAGTGACCTCGGCGAGGTGGATTTGAATACATTCGGAGCCGACCTCCAATTCACCAGCGACACGTCCATCGGACGATTCACCTATGGCGCGGACTACTACCGCGACAACGTGGACAGCGCCTCGACCTTCTGGAAAGCCAACGGCACCTTCGACAAATATGGAATCCAGGGACCGGTGGGCGATGACAGCACCTACGACCTGTTCGGCCTTTTTGTGCAGGACGAAATCACCGCCAGCGATTCCCTGCACGTCTTCCTCGGCGGACGTTACACGTATGCTCAGGCTGACATCGGCCGCTACGAGAATCCCGTGACTCGTCAGCCGGCGTCCCAGTCGGATGACTGGTCGCAATTCTCCGCCAGCGCCCGCGCCGTGCTGGACCTTGATGCCGAGGATCACTGGCAACTCTACGGCGGCGTCAGTCAGGGATTCCGTGCGCCGAATCTCAGCGACCTCTCGCGTCTCGACATCGCCCGCAGCGGCGAGTTGGAAACCGCCGCCCCGGGCCTCGACCCGGAGGAATTTCTAAACTTCGAACTCGGCGTTCGCACGCAGCGGGAGGGCCTCAACGCCAGCCTCGTTTATTTCTACACGGACATCAATGACCTCATCGTGCGCAAGCCCACCGGCAACATGGTAGGCTCCAGCGTGGAGGTAACGAAAGCCAATGGCGGAGAAGGATTTGTGCAGGGCGTCGAACTGGCAGCGGACTATGCCATAGACGAAAACTGGTCGCTCTTCGGCAGTGTGGCCTGGATGGAGGGCGAAGTGGATCAGTATCCCACGAGGACGGACACTCTGGTGCGGGAACCGATGAGCCGCATCGTGCCGCTCATCGCCCACGGCGGCGTTCGCTGGCAGCGCAGCGACCGGAAATTCTGGGCCGAACTCGTCTGCACCGCCGCCAGCAAGGCCGACAAGTTGAACACCGCCGACCGCGCCGACACCCAGCGCATCCCGCCCGGCGGCACCCCGGGCTATACGCTTCTCAATCTCCGCGGCGGCTGGAGAGTTGATGACCATGTCTCGCTGACTGCTTCGCTGGACAACCTGCTCGATGAAGACTGGCGCTCCCACGGCTCCGGAAGCAACGAGCCGGGATTTGGCGGGACCGTCGGCGTCACCGTCAGCTTCTAAGTCCTACTTCAAACGAAACCTATAAGTGCGCCGCAACTGCTCGGCGGCAGGCTGCCCGCCGCGCATCGCCGGCACGCAGCGCATTTTCCCGGCAGCAGAAAGCGCGGCCTGATCCAGATCTGCGTGCCCTGAGGTCCGCTCGATCCATGCCCGATCCGTCCGCCCTGAAACGCTCACGGCGATCCGCACCACGACGGATCCCTCCACGCGACGCCGCCGGGCATCAGCGGGATACACCGGCTCCGGCGCATAGGTCGCGGAAGCGTGACTCATGATGCCAGCCGTTTGGCTTTTGGCAGTGCCCTCACGGCGCGCCGTGGATGGCTGCCCGGAGGCCTGCGGCTTCGGCTTCGTCTGCACCCCTGCGGATTTCGCCACGGACGGGCGGGCTGGAGCCGGTTTGGGATCAACACGCGCCGAATCGTAAAGGCGATCCACTTTGGGCGGCGTCACTTCAGGAAGCACCGGTGTCGAGGAAATCTCAGGTCCGGCAGGCGGACCGGGAGAAGGTTCCGCCACTTCCACCGCTTCAGCGACAGTCTGTTCCGGGGAAGCCACTTCCGCAGGCTCGATTTGAAAATCCAGATACATGGGCTCATCCCCGGCCACCTCTTCGGGTGCCACCGCACCGCCGCCGCGCACCTCCTCATGACTCCACATCATCCCGGCAAGCCCCACCCCCGCCAGCCCGGCCGCATGGAGGGCGAGAGAGACGGTTGGATAGATGGAGAATATGAAGAACCGCTTCACGGGAAATGCTTATAACTCCTTGCGATAGCGCACCAAGGTGCGCGAGCGTAGCGACGGACTTCGTTTTGCCCAGTAAAATTATGCGGGTTCTGGAATCTTATCGCATCTCAAGGCACAACCTCCGGAATGCCGCCTTAAAGCCTCCGCGCCCGCGGCTCTGACATTGGCTTGAAAAACCCGCCACCATGAGTCCGTTTCACCCACGCCCGAACCGGTTCCTTTCCGTTTCCGGGG
>JANOZA010000850.1:0-2002 GCA_031429155.1 Verrucomicrobiota bacterium
CTCACTGAAGTCCGCCGCATAGACCGGCTTATCAATGCCGACGAGCACGAGCCGGTCGTCCACGACAGCCTTGCGTCCCAGTCGCGCCTGCCAGTCCTGCGCGAAAAATTCCAACTGCTGCAGCGGCACGAACCCGCGGGACCACAAGAGGAGCACCGGGAAAGTGCAGACCGCGCAAATGATCAGCACAATCAGTGGTCGTGTCAGGGAGGATTTCATGGCGGCGTGAGCACTCTCTCAGTGAGCGAGTCTTACTCCCACGTGTTGGAAAAAGCAGCAAAGGAATAAGCGTACCATCATTCCGCAGCCACGGCCTGCATCAGTCCGCACAAGTAGCCGGCGGCGAAGAGGCGCCCGAGCATTTCGTAGCCCGGCGTTTCATTTGTCTCTCCAGCCATGCTGGGCGCGTGATCCGGGCGCAGCGTCCCCTGAAACCCGATGTCCTTCAATGCGCGAATCACAGCAGGCATGTTGATCTCACCGTTGTCGTGCCAGGCTTCAATGAAGTGGCTGGCAGTGCCGCGCACGTTGCGGGCGTGAACGAAGAATATCTTCTCAGCCAGGTCGCGAATGCCGGCGAGGACATCCTCCCCCGCTGGATGCAGTGAGCCGACACAATAGCAGATGCCGTTCGAGGGACTGGGTGCCAGTTCGGTGACGCGACGCAGCGCGGCATTGGAGAAAATGATGCGCGGCTGGCCGAGGAGTTCCGGCAACGGCGGATCGTCGGGGTGCAGCGCGAGATTGATCCCGGCCTCCTCCGCCACGGGCAGGACTTCATCGAGGAACCGCTCCAGGTTGTCCCACAACTGCGCCGCCGGCGTCGGCTGTGGCGGCTTGCCGTCGGCGTCGGTGACGTTGCGGCCCACGTTTGCCAGATTGAATTCCGTAACCCTGGAGCCGCCGCGCTCCAGAACTTCGCTGCTGGTGCGCTGCCAGTCTTCGTCGGGCATCCAGTTGTAACAGAGCACCTTCATTTCCTGCTCCGCCATGAGTCTTATGAGCATCTTGAAGTCCTCCGTCTGCTGCTCCCAGCCCGGCAGGCGATGCACCATCTTCAAATGCGGCACTTTGCGCTCCAGATGCGTGAGCCTCATCCCCTGCCCTTCCACCATGCGCCTAGCCTCTGTGAACGCGCCACGATCCAACCCGGGGAACGTGAGCACGATGTCACTGACGCCGACTTGCGCAGCGAGTTGGAGATTCCGCTCGTTCAGCGGATTCACGATCATGGACAGTCTCATGCGTAGCGACGATGAGCACCTCGTAGGCCCGAGCTTACCTTGCGTAGAGTCCGGCAGCGGCAAACACCGAGGCTGGTCCGCCGGAAATCCCAACGGGTGGCACCATGATGGAAACGGCTGCGCCATTCACCTTCAATGTCGTAGTGCCAGCGACCGCTTCGAGGACATCCTGCGTGAAAGGCGTCATGCCCGAAGGAACGCGACTGATGTGCTGGAGAGCGCCGAGTTCCGTCATCGCCACTTCGAACGTAAAATCTCCCACCTTCACCACCGACGACGCGCTGCCGGCGGCGTTCGTGATGGTGATGTCCGCCACAAGGACCGGAGCCTGTTCAAAAGGAGTGCCGGCAAAAATATGCGGACCGAAATACGCGCCCACTGCGGCATCGGGGGAGACGAATCCCATGATCGCAGGCGGGGCTTTCGGGTCAGGCTGCCAGAAAATCATGCCAGCCGGCGCGCTGCCGACGGGAGTGTGAACCATACGCGCGACGTGAACGATGACGTTCGGCATTGCGAGACCTTCTTCAGTGACCGCGCAGAGGTCTGCGCCGCCTTCCCAGGACATCCATGATGTGATATTGCTCATGGCGCTCTCCGTGGCAGGAGGCGGGGCGCGCGCAAGGGGGAGATAGAGAGTAAAAGTGAGGGATCCGTAAAAAAGAAATTGCGATCCCGGCGGATTCCCGGCAAAACTGCAGACCTCATCACTACACCACACATGCAGACACCCACACATAATCCCTATCAGCCCCCAC
>JANOZA010000851.1:0-2999 GCA_031429155.1 Verrucomicrobiota bacterium
CTCCAACACCGCAAACCAGGCGATGCTCAACACCCTGCCTCAGACCTCCGCGAACTCGAACGGGGTGCCGCTATTGAACCTGACGGTGAGTGACCCGCCAACCCAGTCGGAAGTGCAGGCGTTGGTGAGCGCTTACAATGATCTGGTGAATGCGCTGCGGCGGTAGGGAGGGGAGGAGGCGGAATGGGTGGGTTCTCCCCTTTCGTTTCAGGCGGCAGACGGCGTTGCAATGTGATCTTCCCTGTGGGCAATATCGGGCCCGCACTGAAACATCACCGCGCCACCCCATGACCGACGCCGCTAAAGTTTCCCCGCCCGCCGCATGGCGGGTCTGGGCCAATCCCATCTTCCGCCGCTACTGCCGCTCGCGGCTGCGCGCCCGCGGGCTCCTGCCGGCGCTCATCGTCACTCTGGTGCTGGCGTCCTTCGCCTACATCATCACCCCCATGGTCATCGAGCGCACCTCCGAGGCGCGCATCGAGGGTCATCAATACATGGAAGAGCAGGCTCTGAAAAGTAAGGAGGGGAGGGAGCGGTTTGATCGCTACATGGAGATCCAGCGGGAAATCGGGCTCGACGTGGCCCGGCTGCATGAACCGCACATCTACCAGCGGGCCGCGCTCATTCCGCTGCTGCTGCTCCAGGCGTTGATCCTGTTCGTGATCGGCACCGGGCAGGTGGCGGGCGGCATGACCGGAGAGCGCGACGAAGGCATGGTGGACTATCAGCGGCTCACGCCGACCACGCCGCTGGCCAAAGTGCTGGGCTACCTGATAGGCCTGCCGGCACGGGAGTGGGTGCTCTTTCTTTCCACGCTGCCGTTCACGGCGCTGGCGCTGTGGCGCGGGCAGGTGCCGTTCGATGCCTGGTGGCCGGTGGCGCTTATCTTCTTCACTTCCGTCATGCTCTACCACCTCACCGGCCTGACCACCGGCACGGTGATGAAGAGCCGCCGCTGGGCGTTCCTGCTCTGCATGGCGCTCATTTTTGTGATCTACTTCCTCGTCCCGCAAAGCTCGCGCTACGGCCTGCCCTTCATGCGCTACGTCACCATGTGGCCGGTGGTGATGGACTCCGCGCACATCTTTCCCGAGGAGCAAATGCGCGCCTGGCGAATCTTCGCCTCCATCCCGCGGGACAGCCACGGCGTGGACTTCTTCAAGTGGCGGTTCAGCGACATCGCCTTCACACTGCTCGTGCAGGGATCCTTCATCCTGACACTGCTCGTCATGGTCTGGCGCAAGTGGCGGGTGGCAGACTCGCATCTTTTGAGCAAAGCATGGGCCATCCTGGTTTTCGCATGGCTCGCGGTGCTCCAGCTCGGGAACGCCCTGCCCGGCATCGAGGACGGCTCGCTCTTCCCCACCAGCATCCGCCAGCTTCTCCAAAACGAACCAGGCCGGCCCCAGTTGGAAGACGTCATGCGCATGAGCGCCCTCTACGGCGTGCTGCTTCTGTTGTTGCTCATGGTCTTCATCGTCATGCTGACGCCGTCGCACGACACCCAGTCCCGGGGACTGCGCCGCGCCGCAAAACTCGGTCGCGTGCGTGCTCCGTTCTTTGCCGATGAATCCAGCGCCTTCCTTGTCGTGCTGCTGCTCACCGCCGGCGGTGCCTTGGCATGGGCGTGGTTCACCCGCACCGTCCTCGCCTCCCACTGGTTTGAGAGCGATCCCGGCACGGGGACGTTCTTTATCTTCTTTGCAGTGCTCGCCCCCGCCGGGCTAGGCCTCCATGCCCTAATGGAATCCCGCGGCGGCAAGTGGCCGTTCCTCGCCGTCATTTTCCTCGGCGTGGTCCCGATCCTCGCCTGCGCCATCGTCCTCGCCTCTTCCCGCAACACCACCGCCGAAGCCACCACCGTGGCCGGCGCCTCGCCCATCGCCCTCACAGCTTACGCCGTGGAGCAAGTCATTCCTTTCCGCAATACCCGCTACCTCCAGTCCCCGTTCCATATCGCCGCCGGCCCGGCGCTCATCGGGTGGTCGGCACTCTATTCCGCAGCCGCCATTGTGCTCATGGTTTCCCTCCGCCGGCACTGGAAACGGAAGAAGTGAAACGCCGCAGTTTCTGCTATTAGGTGGTGTCTTCGCAAATCGTCGCGTGAAAACCTGCGCCGCTTCGGGGCCAACGGCCCCAGCCATACCAGCCCGGGGCACCGCCCCGGGAAGCAGACAGACAAGTTTCCTCAAGGGCTGAAAGCCCGCCCCATCCCATGGTCATGCCCGATGGAACGGGCTTTCAGCCCTGAAGGATGGTGGCTCGGCGGACCCGGGGCGGTGCCCCGGGCTGGTATGGTTCAGGCCGTTGGCCTGATACTGCCAGGTTACCTTTTGCAAAGACACCACCTAACCGGGCTGACCACCGGCATCCGCCTACGGCGCGTAGGAGCGGACGATGCGGTAGAACTTCTTCCCCGGCGCAGGGGCGGCGTCAGTGAAGGAAGCGGTGGCGTCGTTCACGGTAGCTCCGTTGACCCTGTAGAGCACGGCGGTGGTGGCGTCCGTCCAGCCTCCATCGCCGAGGTTGGTAGTGGCGGTCTGCACTTTGTGATACATGCCGCGGGTGGGTGTCCAGGTCAGGATCATACTCCCGCCCTGAGCGGTAAGGGTCGGCGTCAGCGTCTCCTTCAGAATGGCCCCGGTCCAGTATTTCTCCGCGAGCGCGAAAGCGGACTTGCCTGCGATGCTGCCAATCTGGCGCCCGTGAAAGTCATCCTCGCTCGGGTGGATGCCGCCCCAGCGGCGCGACTGCCCGGCCTGGTCGGCGGCGTCGTAATAACTGCACCACTGGAGGTCCACTGCCGTGCTCGGGCCGAGGTCAATCTGCATGGAATTGGCCGCGACGGTATGATGATGGAATCCGCCCGGGAAATGCGGACTGCCCGTGAGCAGCGTGAGAGCCTCGGCGGCGGCGCGGGAGAAAGAGCTGTGACCTGAGACGTAGCCAGGGAAGGCGGGGGTGTTAAACGTCTTGCGCTGAAACGGCAGCCAGTCTTT
>JANOZA010000852.1:0-5146 GCA_031429155.1 Verrucomicrobiota bacterium
GGCCGAGGTCAGCGAGCTTTTTGGCGTAGGCATTCAGCGCGTCGGGTCCGGCAAAGATGAGGAGATTCCCCATCATGTGAACGACAAGGAATCCCACGAGCGCGAGCCCGGTGACGGCGACGACGATTTTCCTCCCAATGGAGGACTGATAGAAGCGAATGATGGACTGAACAAACGGTGGCATGATCCAGGCTATGTAGAAACACCCAGGGCGAATGCAAGGACGGGAAGCGTCTCGATTGCCCGCGAGGATTGTGACAACGATTTGAACAGCAAAGCAGCGTCGCATCACTCCGTGATCAGTTCACGGCTGAAACCCGACCCCAGAGGCGGGCTGTGAGAACTTTGACCGGTTGACGGGACATACTCCTGCAATCCTTTTGCAATACAACATCGGGTGAATCTCCGTGCAGCAGACGCTCACGCAGCCTCGCGCCGGCACCTTCCTTTCCATGCGCGGATTTCCACTCCTGAATCTCCTGATCGCTCTGCTTCTGAGCGGTGTGGTGCTGTTGCCCCTGGTTTATCGGGCCACCCGGTTGGCCCCGGCGCCAGTGGAGGCGACCGGGCAGTCCGGTGAGCTGTTGGACAAAGGGGGCCAGGTTTCTTCGCATGTGCGTCTGCGGTTCGGTCAGCCGCCAGCCAGTGTGCGACTGAAGATCGGCGAAGCGGTGCTTCACGAATGGACTTCGCCCGCTGCTACGATCCTGGAAGAGACGCTGATGATGCCATTCAATGACAACAGGACGGAATTCACCGTGCAGGCGACATGGCCAGCGGGCACGGCTGAGACAGTGATTGAGATCACGGTGGAACCGGACGGCAAAACAGCCCGCGTCGTCAATGTCTGGGCCAGCGGGGCAATGGCGGACGAACTTGTGACCCTGACCTGGGAGGGAAGCACGCCATGAGTGATCACTGCGACCACTGCGCACATCACCACGAGTTGCAGGTGTCAGGCCTCACGGTGCGCTACCGCGCCCACACGGCGCTGGAGAATGCGGCGCTGGCGACTTCATGCGGCAATTGCGTGGCGCTCATCGGTCCCAACGGCGCTGGCAAGAGCACCCTGCTCAAAGCCATCGCCGGACTCATACCGCGCGCAGCCGGCACGATCACCTGGCGCGGGGCTACCGTGCGCAAGTGGCACCGGGAATTCGCCTACCTCCCGCAGCGCGAGGAGGTGGACTGGAGTTTCCCCGTCACCGTCCGGGGCCTGGTGGAAATGGGCCGCTACAGCCAACTCAGTTGGTGGCGGCGCTGGCGGCCCGTGGACAGCCGTCGCGTGGAGGAAGCGATGGCGCTTCTGCATCTCACCGGACTGGAGAAGCGCCAGATTTCAGAACTGTCAGGCGGCCAGCAGCAGCGCGCCTTCATTGCCAGAGCCATCGCCTCGGAGGCGCATGTTCTCCTACTCGATGAACCATTCACCGGCCTCGACCGCCCGGCCCGGGAAAACCTCAGTACCCTGCTCCGCCGCCTCGCCGCCGAAGGCCGCCTCGTCATCGCCTCACACCATGACTTGAACACCGTGCCGGAACTCTTCGATCAAGTCCTCATTCTCAATCGTCGCACCGTAGCCTTCGGCAGCGTCACCGAGACGTTTACCCCCGCCAATCTCGACACCGCCTACGCCCGCTCCCTCTGAGACATTTTTTCATTCTGCATTTTTCATTTTTCATTTCCCCGTGCCCTCCTGGTTCACAGATATCTCCTCCTCGCCCTGGCTTCAACGATCGCTGCTGGCGGCACTCATCATTGGCTTCACCAACGGCTGCTTCAGTGCCTACGTGGTATTGAAACGCAGCGCCCTGGTGGCGGGATCGCTTTCTCATGCGCTCCTGCCGGGCATCGTGCTCGGCGTGCTGGTGGCCGGACGGCTGACGGGCTGGAGTTCTTTCCTCGGCGCGCTGTTCGCGGCCCTCATCGTGGTCCTCGCGTCGGTGACGGTGTCGCGCGTATCACGGCTGGACCAGGGCACGGCGCTCGGCGTCATCTTCACCGTCGCCTTCGCCGCTGGACTCATTCTTTTTAACTACATCCCCGGAGAAGTGAGGTCACAGGTAAAACTGGAAGACTATCTCTTCGGCGATCTGCTCATGCTCGACAGCACGGATGTCTGGGTGGCCTTTGGCGTGAGCGTGCTAACGCTGACTGTGTGCGTCGCACTGCAGCGCACGCTTCTAGTCACACTCTTTGAGCCGTCCGTGGCCGCCGCCCAGGGAGTGCCGGTGAGGGCGGTGCAGTATCTCATTATGACCTTGCTGGTGCTGGTGATGGTCAGCGCTCTGCGGGCCGTAGGCTGTATGTTATCACTCGGGCTCGTAGTGGCACCGGGAGCCACGGTTTTTCTGCTGACGAACAGCACCCGGGCGATGTTTTGGGGCGGAGGCCTGCTGGGGGCCATCAGCGCGGTAAGCGGCATGATCATAGCCCATATCAGCAATATCACTGCCGGCGCGGCCATTACCGCAGTGCTCGGCTCCATGTTCCTGCTGGCACTCGTATTCAGCCCCAAATCCGGTCTCATTTCCCGCAGAGATCGTAAGGCGCGTGCCGCAGCTTAGACAACCACTCAGCGCAGCGTGCCGCCCAGGGTTTTCACCGACATCCAAATGGAGTGGAAGAAGTTCCATGCGCCGTCGAGCCACTGGCTGGAGTAACCGCGGAGGCTGAGTTGCGGCGACGCCAGAATAAGCAGCACGGAAATAATCAGCAAGTTCACCAGCACGATGACGAGCATGGAGAAGAACGTGCCGTTGATCTTCAGGTCCGGCTGATCGCGCGCGATCATCCAGACGGTGAACGTGAGGTGAAATCCCCATGCGAGGCCGATAAACCAGAAGAGCCCGTAGAGCGGCCTGATCCCTCCGTCCCACGGCAACGGAATGATCCGGGTCATATCCACGAACAGCCCTGTGATCAAAAAGGCGAGCACCCCAGCGAAGGCATAGAGCGGGAAAAAGTACGGTGAGAGTGCGATCAGGACGTTGTTGCGGTCGGTGAGAACATGCCCGCCAGTCTCCGAGACGCGGAATTCGCTGACTTTTCCGCCGCACAGCATCACGCAAAGAGCGTGCGTCATTTCATGGCCCCAAACGTAGAGCCGCACAGGCCGCGGCAGCCAGAGGAACCAGATGAGCCACATGAGAAAACCCATGCCAAAGAACCAAAATGCCGGCGTCCGCCAGAAGGCATTGCTGATGGAATCCCCAAGGCTGGAAAATAACGTTCGCCCGGTGATGAGCACCGCAGGCAGCAGCAGACCCCATGCGATCCACGCGTAGAGCCGCGTCAATGGTATGAG
The DNA here is from genome assembly GCA_031429155.1 of Verrucomicrobiota bacterium. Lineage (GTDB taxonomy): Bacteria > Verrucomicrobiota > Verrucomicrobiia > Verrucomicrobiales > V1-33 > V1-33. The sequence continues at coordinate 3,308 of JANOZA010000852.1, forward strand.
CCGGGGCATGCGCTCCACGAGCGCGGTGCGAGCCGAGAGTTTGGCAGCTTTCTGCTTCCGCGAGAGACGCCGGTTCCGCTCCCGGCGGCGGTCGGTGAGTTCTGTAAGGGTCTTGTGGGAGCGGCGGGGCATCGGGTCCAGATTGCGCTCGAAGAATGGGTTCCGAAATGAGAAATCCAAACGAATTACTGGCCGCACACTGCCACCATGAAAAACGAATCATCGGGCCATTGGGAATGGAGGCCAGACTCGACAAAGCACCGCCCCAGGTAATTCCGTGGAGCGACTTTTTCAGTTATTAGTTTGGGCGACATTCTTAAGTTGTTTCAAATCGTTCCCAAAAACATTAAACTTGCATGGAAAATTCTTGACGCCGGCGACACTTCCAGTATAACCCCGAATCTACTTATGAAGCGAACACCACAACTATCACTTGCCGCAGCTACTCTCGCCGGGCTCGGAATCGCACCCTGTGCGAATGCGGCGATCATTTCAGGCCACACGGCAACCGCTTCGTCAACCATCGGAGCACCATTTGATCGCGGCATTCTGCGGGGAGTGGATGACAGTGGTTTAAGCCCGGGCGACGGCAGTCTCACCACGCCCGACCAATCCCATACCGGCGTGCCGGATGGCAGCATGTGGCTATCCAGCGGGACTGCTTTCGGAGGAGCTGATCTTAATCCGACTTACACCGTCGATCTCGGAGCGGTTTATGGCGTTACCGGCATCCGGATTTGGAACTACAACGAAGATTCGGGAAATCCGGCGGCCTTCACGAGGCGGGGCATCCAAAGCACCAACGTTCTCGTTTCCCTCGATAACATCAACTACCTTCCCCTCGGACTATTCACGATCGCGCAGGCCCCCGGCACCAACACCTACACCGGTGACTTTGTGAACGTTCTCGCCCTGAACGGGGGGAGCCCGCTGACGTTCCGCTACTTTCAACTGGACATTCAAAGCAACTGGGGCGGCGACAACAACTTCTATGGATTGTCGGAAATCAAGTTCGAGGCCATCCCCGAGCCCGGCAGCACCGCTTTCTTCGGCCTCGCTGTGAGCGGACTGCTCGCCCGCCGCCGCCGCCAGGGTAACTGAGCGGATCGCGGATCAGGGTTTGCCCGGGAAGCGCCAAACAAGCAGCGCGTGCGCAATTATTAGTGTGGCAGATTGTCTCATGGCGGGACATCTGCCTGCCTGCAACCATGCGCCACTGGCGCGGGTATTTGGAATGCGCCTGGTCTCTGACCAGAAAAATCCTCCGCTATTTTCGCCTCCGACGCCGCCGCGCGGCTAGGGCACAGGCGCCAAAGTGCAGGTCCACCCGGCGCCGCAGGTGAAGGAGGAATACCGGCAGGCGAGAGCGCATGGCGCGGCGTGCTTCCCGGCCGTCAATGCGACGGAGGCGCAAACTAGTCAGGCGAGGCGGGGGCGTTGGCTCCCACGGGGAGTCAATGAATGAGTGGGCTTTGCGTTCTACTCCTGTAGGGCTCTTCCTCGTCAGGCGCAGAATGATCCGGATCCAACTAGCATGGGCGGGAACACTCTTCAGACCCGGATTGAACAAGGAACACACTTTTACACCGACTTTACAGACACGGGGCATTCGGTGGCGCATTATGCTGCATGAACTCCATGAAACACATCCTCATCCCCTGCCTCGCCGCCGCCCTCACTAGCACTGCCATCGCGCAGACGCCGCATCAGCTCATCCCCACCACGCGATTCATCGGACGGCCCGTGCCGGTCGAGCAAATCGGCCCGGCCGTCACCGCCGTGGATGCGACGGTGGAAATTTCGGATCAACTCGCCGTCACCACGCTCGTCATCACGGTG
>JANOZA010000853.1:0-14475 GCA_031429155.1 Verrucomicrobiota bacterium
CAGATCAAGCTGCCGGCGGACAGCACCTCTGCCGGAGTGAGGCGCGGTGCCAGGGGCACGAGAGGGGCGAAACGGGTGAGGCATCGGTTTGATGTCGTCCTGACTCAGCACGACGATGAAGAGGATGACGGGACAGGCGCCCGGCGTGGCACGAGGAGTTGGCTGAAGAAGGCGATCAAAATCGTGCTGGTAAAGATCGTGGATAAGCTCGCGCAAAAAGCCGTGCCATGGCTGGTGGCCCGCTGGGAAAAATCGTCATGGGAAAAAGCGCAACGACCGCTCGGCTGGCTCCAGGTTGCTGCCTCCGACAAAGGACTGAAACTCAAATCCATCACGCCGACGGCGAGCGTGCTTGGAACCGGGCGCCGTCTGCTCTTCATCCACGGGACGTTCTCGAATACAGCGGGCGCGTTCGGAGACTTGACGGGCAGTGCTTTTTTCAAATGGGCTGCCACTCAATACGGAGACCGCATCTTCGCGTTCAACCACTTCACCATGAGCGAGAAGCCGGAGGAGAATGCTCTCGCGCTGCTCAGCGCATTGCCATCGTCTGGCGGACCATGGGAGTTCGATGTCATCACCCACTCGCGCGGGGGGCTGGTGCTGCGTTCCCTCGTGGAACTGGGGCTGAAGAACAGCGCGCGATTCCGGCCGGGGCGGATCGTGCTGACGGCATCGCCGAATGCCGGCACACCGCTGGTCACGCCGGGGCGATGGGATGAAGTCCTCAGTTTCTGGGCGAATCTCGGCGATCTCTTTCCCAATGTCCTGACCGATGCCGTGTCGTGGGTGGCCGACGCCCTGACATGGATCGCCGGGCGTGTGGGCGACGACATTCCAGGTCTCGCTTCCATGAACATGCATGGACCGCAAATCGCCGCGCTTCAGGAAGCGCCGGCTCCCTCCTCGGGGGAATGGTCGGCACTTGTGGCTAACTTTCAGCCGGACCGCACCTTCTGGCTGCGTTTCGCCGATGCGGGCCTTGATCGCTTCTTTGACGGAGCCAATGACATCGTGGTGCCGACCGAAGCCGGCTGGTTCGTGGACCACGATCTGAGGACGATCCCCGCTGAGCGCACCGGCTGTTTCGGCTCAGGGGGCAATCTGCTCAGGGATGATCCCGGGCAGGTGAATCACCTCAATTTTTTCGGCCGACCTGAGTCCGTGACGTTCCTCCAGAACGCGCTGTCCGGGCAGCCTCAGAACCTGCCGGTCATAGATCAAAGCGCGCCGTTGCCAGCGCGCACCGGGCGTCGAGGCAAAGCGTCGGGAGTGGCGCCCGTCCGCGCGTTGCCAGTGACTGCCGCGCCACTGCCTCCTCAGCCGGCACTCCTGCCACAGCCTGTGCAGCAGCCATCACAGGCTGCGCTAACGCTTCGGCCCATGGATGATCCGGACACCTTGTCCATTATTATTATGGGCGGTTCCAGAGAGAGAGAGCAACTGCTTGAAGACGCCGATGTGCCAGCGCCGCGTGGCCGGGCCAAAGAGCAGTCGGTGCCGCCCAAGCTGCTGGCCTCGTTTGGCAATGCTCACGTGCTTATTGATTTTCCCGTGCGGAATGCAGACGACACCAGCGGGAGCAACGTGGGCAATCTCTTCAGTAGCATCATCAAGACGACCTGGGGAATCCGCGACTACTGCAACGGTGTGGAAGGCAGCAGCATTCCGGGGAATCCCGAACTGCTGGAATACGGGCACACGCTCTTCCGGCTGCTGCTGCGTCCGGAATTGCTCCGCCTCTACGATCTGGCGCGGTCCCGGCGGGCTGGACGTCCACTCTACGTCACCTTCACATCGCAGATTCCCTGGATTGCCGACAAGCCATGGGAGTTCATCTTCGATCCGACCGCCGGCGGTTCCGGACGTATGGAACATGGAGGCTCGGGTTCATTCCTCGCGACGGGTGAAGTCATCTTCACCCGCAATGTGCTCACGCCGCGCCCGTCCGCTTTGCCGCCGCGTGACGGACCGCTGCGCATTCTGGTGGTCGCAGCACAGCCACTCGACGCGGTCAAGCTGTCCATTGATGAAGAACGCGAGTTGCTGCGCCGTGGCTTCGAGGATCTCGCAGCGGCGGGGCTCGCCGTTATCAAGGTGCTGCCGCGAGCCACGCCGGAATTGCTGCAAAAGGCGGTGGCCGTCGAGCCGTTCGATATCGTGCATATCATCAGCCACGGGGTGTTCGACGGCGAGGCCGAATCAGGGGCCATCCTCTTTGAGAATGAGCGCGGCGAAGAGTATGCACTGCCTCAGGAGGAAGTTTGTTTGCTGCTCAGCCATCGCGGCATCCGGCTGATCTTTCTCAATGCCTGCGAGACCGGCGTGGTCGGAAAGCGACGCTTCAACAGCGGTCTGACCAGTGCGCTCGTCGAGTCCGGTATCCCCGCCGTGGTTGGCAACCAGTTCAGCGTGGACGATCTCTCGGCGACGGTTTTCGCGCAGCATTTCTACTGGCACCTCGGGCATGGCCTAACCGTCGGCGAAGCAGCACGCGAAGCCCGTGTCGCGGTGCGCTGCTTTCTGCCGGAGCAGGTTCTTGATTGGGCGGTGCCGGTGGTCTATGCCGGTGATCCGCGCCTGCGGCTGTGCTCCCGCTTTGGCAGCCCGGCAGTCCTCGAAAGCCCCGCAGTGACTGCTGCGAGGGCCATGGCTCCGGCACTGCGGCGCAGTGCCTCGGCGCAGCAACTGCGCGTCGCCGTGTGGGATGTGGCCTACACTCTGCCGCGGTTGAAGCCGGCGCTGGAGCGACTCAACTTTGTGCAGAATTTGTTCCACTTCGATGTCGTGGACGGCTCTGTCCCGATGGGCCTCAAGATGCGCAACATGGCGGCGCGCAAAGACGCCGGACCGCTCGATGTGATTGAGGCCGACCGGCGACTAAAACACATGCCGCGTCACCTCGGGATGGACCTGCTCGCGTGCATCGTGGACCAGCCACTGGATGATGGTGAGTGCCACAACCTCTACGCCTATACGGCTGTGGATGTAAAAGGTGGTTCCAGCCGGGTCGCTTTCTACTCCGTGACGGAGTTCAAATCGAAACGCAGCGCGAGTGATAATCCCTCAGTGCGCGCCGAAAATGATCGCCGCGAAGACCGCGCTGTTGCCATGCTCGCCGCCACTGCCGTCTGCTGGAACCTGTCGAACCTGGGAACTCATGAAGGAGGATCGAAGAATTGTCCCATGTATTACGATGCTGAAATTGAGATGGCTTTCCTCAGTGAGAGGCCTCGCTTTTGCGCTGGTTGCCGGAGAAAATTCAAACTCAAGAATGCCCGGAACGCCATGCCTGACGAACACGCTGTGTTGGATGCACTGGACGGAATGCTGGGGGCATTTTTCTAATCTTCCCTACCGAGTGGCCGCGGGTACCGGCGGATGCACGAGGTCGGCGGTCAGAACGGTCAGCGGGTTTTTCCAAACGCGGCAGAGCGGTTTGCCGTCCGGGCCGGGCAGGGGCTCTGTCACGGGATCTGGAGCGTTCGCCGGGAGGGCTTGAAACAGCGGTAATTCATCTGGAAATCGCGAATTCGTTTGGAAAGTGCCGGGCTTTTCGCCGCGGTGGATTTGCACCAGCCCGGCGCGGTGTTGGGCGGACGGGATGGCGAAAAACGCGATCTCCTTCACGTCCGCCCAGGCTTGTTGCTCCGCCACGGCCTCGCCGGGGAGAAGTTGCAGCTCTTTGTCTGGCTTTCCCACACGATAGACCGGCGCAGGCAGCGCGAGGCGTTCGTCGTCGAGGGTCAGCCGATACATCATCTGATTGTAGTCGTAGCGCGGCGTCTTCGCGGGCGCGCCGGAGAAGCTGTCGGTGTAGGTGCCTTCGAAGTAGATGATCCGGCCTTTCTCCTGATCGAAGAATGGGTGCTGAGTGGGATTGTAGAAGTTGTAGCGGCCGTGCGAGGCCACGCGACGCGCAAAGGCCCACGGACCGGTGGGGCTGTCGGCTTCGCTGAACCAAATCTCGCCGGCCTGCCCGGAAACGATCATCACCCACCGGCGGCGGAACGTGTTCCAGAAAACTGAGCCTCGTCCGGGCGGGACGGGTTTGCCGGTTTCGATATCAAGGAGCTGGGGCCACGAGTCGCCGGGCTTGAGTTTTCCTTGCTTCGTCAACTCGCGAAAGCGTCCCTGATGGATCCGGTCCGCCCCCGGCTTCCATGAATAGCGCACGCGGCCCGAGGCATCGCGGTCCACTGTTTCATCGCCGGTGAGACAGGTGAAGGTCTCGTAATTTTTGAAATCACGCAGGGCACTGAATTCCGCGCGCACGCGGAGGTCCGGGAAAAGGTAGAGAAATTCCACGCCATTCACCATCGCGCGGAAGGGATGCGAGGAGTCGTGGGTGTCATGCACGGGCCAGCGCACCAGCGAGATGAAGTGCTGCTTCGCATCGTCCCACTGAGCGAGATGCCACTCGCGCGTCGTTTCCATGCCCGTCCCGGCGGCGAGCCGGGCGACCAGCCGCTCGCTAGTGCCGTCGCGCACGGTGAAGACGCTTTCGATCCACTTGATTCCGTCACCGAATTCCGATTCCGGGCACATCGGCCGGCTGAAGCCGTCTTTGCCGGTGAAGTAGGAGAGGTCCACGCCTCGCGAGGGATCAAGGCCGCCAGCGCCGGGAAGCATGGACGTGGCTCCGGATGCTCCGAAATTCCCCAGCGGATAGCCGACGCGAAGGGTGTCGCCCCAGAACCAGAAAAGTTTCCCTGCGTACGGTGTCGTGATGACGGTATCCTGCCCCATGACCAGGCCATTGAGCAGCGGTTCCTTCGTTGGTACGGTTAGGCCGGCCAGCACGCTGTCGCGATAAATCCCCTGGCCGGTGATGCGGTAAAGCCGCTCGGCGATTTGGATGCGTTTCAGTTTTACCTCCGCTCGTCCACCCGGAACCGGGCGCAGTTTCGCGCCGCGAAACTTGAAGCCATCCTCAGGATACTCATAGCCTGGACTCGTGACGTAAAAATACACCTCCTGCCCCATGAGCCCCGGCTCATCGAATGCCACGACGCCCGCGCTGTCCGTCCACCACGCGGCGCTGTTCACCATTTTCAACTCCGCAAGCGGCACGCCGCGGCCGGTCGCATCATCCACCACCGTGATGACAAACGGCGCGCGGCTGGTCGCCGGGATGGGCGTCTCATGGCTCGCTGTCAGCGAAGAGTGCGGGCCCTTCACTTCGGAATCCAGCGACAGGAGCGCGAGAACGCCGGTGAGGAGAAGCCTGATGGAGGGCGCGGTGAGCATGGCGCCAGCGTGTCCCCACAGCGGATGCCGTCAACGGGACCGGCGGCGGCGCAGCAGAGCAGCCCCTCCGAGCAGCAACAGGCCGGTGGCGGGTTCTGGAATGATCACGCCGGGCGCGACTTCGTAGCCGATCAGGTCGAAGGCGCGGAAGTCGGCTTCGGTGGCGAGCATGAATACATTCGCTCCCAGCGTGGGGTCCATGGAGCCGATGTTGATGCCGGTCAGGCCGTCGTCCTTCCAGTGCGAGGCCTGCCTGCCGTCGCCGTTGGTCACGCCCGTGGACATCAGGCGCTCGATAGAGAGGTCATCGGTGATGGTCGTTGCGCCGGGACGGAGATTACGCGGGAAAGTGGTGAACTCGGCATTAGTAGAAGGATCCTGCCCTGCCACGTTGTCGCTGAACCGGAAGAGATCGAGGACGAAGGGAGTCGCAGTTAAAGAACCGCCGTCCAGATTATCTACACCTGAGACAAAGCCGAGGGCATGGCCAATTTCATGCAGGGCCACAGTTTCAAAATCCGTGGCGCCCGGGCTGATGCCGTCACCGCGGTCAAAGTCGAAGGTGAACACTGTGCTGAAGGTCATGGAGGCATCACTGACACCGAACGAGCCGTCGAGTCCCGCGAATCCCATGGCTTTGAGGTTGGCTTTGGTGCCCGCGATGAATCCGGAAAGTGTGGCTCCTGCCGGAACGAGGGCGGTGAATCCGGCTGCGGTGGGCAAAAAGGAGACAATCCCGTCGTCAGCCTCATCAGCGGCATCACTGACGAGCGGGTTGCGTATCGTATTATAGCCCGCCTGGAGTACGACACTGCTCGTGGAGCCGATGATGCCAGCTCCGAGTGCTGCCAGATCAGCATTGATGGTGACGAGTATCGGGTCGGTGAGGCGTGCGGTCCAGGTGGCTGCGGCCCGGTTCATGGCAGCGAGGGCCGCAGGATTTCCGGTGAGCCCGGCTCCGGCAGCGATGGTGATCGTCATGCCGCGGGAGGTTCCTGGCTGACTCAGCAGGACAATGGCGGCTACAGTGGTGGCGGTGGCGGTGAATTTCATGAGCGGGCAACGATGACAGGTGATTTTGACGACTAGTCAGACGACGTGGGGGCGGAATTTCGACCTTTCGTAGCGGGATGGCAGAGAAAGGACAATATAAATGTTCTGTCTAAGTGCGGAACTGGAGATGAATCGGTGGGCCGGATGACAAATAGTTTTTCAGGACCGCGACAAAGGCTGTTAAAGGGGTTTATATTTGGGAAAGGTGCGGCCCTGGACGCGCATCACACCCGGCATCACTATGAAAACTCCCGCGCATTCCCTCCTCGCCGCTGCGGCGTTGCTCCTCGCATTTCCTCCGGCCTTACCTTCGGCGGAAACGGAACTTTTTCCATCCATGCAGTTCAGCGCCGGGCTGGCCGGCGGACAAAACAAACTCACCTGGTCCGCTCAACCGGGGGCACGCTACCGCATCCGAAGTTCTCCGGCACTCTCGGCCGATTCCTGGCGTGACCGGGCGCTGGTGGAGACGGAGGGCACCTCCGGTTCCTGGCTCGATCCGGAGCCGGCGGGGACGCGGGCTTTTTACCAGGTGGAGCCGCCACTGGCGGAGGTGTTCAAGGTTGAGCCGGCGGTGTTGTCGCCAGGAGGGGTGCTGGTCATCACAGGACAATGTTTGCCGGCGGGGTCGTCGGTGGTTTTTGAAATCGAAGGGATCCCGCCGGTGACTGCGCCCATTATAATAGGGCCGGATGGCCGCATGACGGTGACGCTGCCGGCATTCAACCTCTTGGTGCCGCCAGTTTCGGGTCTCGGGCCGCTGGTGAAACGGGCGAGGGTGGTGGGGCCGGGCGGCGGGACGGTGTGTGTCATCGGGCAGACGTTTGAGGCGACGTTGTCGGGGTTTGCCAGTGACTCGCCGCCGGTGATGCCGCCGGTGATGACAGCGGGTTATATCGTATGCCACCTCGATAAAAACACGCAGTTCGATATTGAACTCACGGTCGGGAAGGGCCGGGCCAAGACCAGCGAGGCGAAGAATACGATCGGCTCCATTCGCAGGGCCCGCAACGGCCCGGTGCCGAACATCCCGCCGATCCCGGGGATGTGTCCGGGCATGGCACTATTAAGCGAGCCGCTGGGGCTGGGCACGTTCGCACGAATCCCCGGCGAAGTTTGTGTGGAGCAGTGCGACCTTTCCCTGGAAACGCCCGCCGGTCCGCCGCTGGCGTTGGTGCGCACGTATCGCTCGATGAATCAGTCGTCCTCAGCCTGCGGCACGGGCTGGGATCATGGCTACAACATCTTCATCACGCCCATCTATGATTCCGCCGCTGATCCTCAGCCGACGCGCGTGGCCGTTCACAATGGTGACGGCAGTGTGGACGTGATGCGCAGGCAGGGCGGAGTGTATGTCTGTGACGGGCTGTTCCGTGAGGGTGTCCTGAATCCGGATACGTCCTTCACGCTGACTTTCGCTGACCAGTCGAAGTTTATCTTTTGTCCGCTGGTGGGTGCGCCCTGGCGGGGACGCATCGCGAGCATCATGGATCGTAATGGCGTGGCGTTGACCTGCACTTACACGGCCGCCGGGAAACTCGATCAGGTGACGAGCCAGTTCGGGCAAAGTCTTACGTTTGGCTACGATGCCGCGAGCCGTCTGGTCACGGTGACGGATCAGACTTCCCGTTTCATCAGTCTTTCCTACTACGCTGCGGGCGAGCCGGGCGGGAATCCGGGCGATTTGAAATCGGTGACGTGTCCGCGAGTCCCCGGGCAGGCGCCGGTACGCGGCGACACCGTTTATCGTTACACCACCGGCTCAACCGATGCCCGGCTGAACAGCAACCTCAGCAGCATCCACGACGGTGAGGGTCGTCTGGTGACCGCATGGACTTACAGTGCCTCCGGCCCGGCGGCGGTGGACTACGACCGCTGCGAGACGTGTGACCGGCAAGGCACGGATCCGACAGACCCGCCGGTGATTTTCAGCTATGAAATGCTCCCGCCGGGCAGCGGCGGCGGGGCGGGCGGACTCCTGTGTATTTCCAATGATGAACTGGGCCGGGTGACGGAGACCGTCTGCGACCGGATGCACCGGACGCAGTCCATCCGGCGCTATACTATGTTCACCTCTTCGGGAGTTCCTTGCCGAAGCAGCAGTAATCGCCCGCCCGAACCGCCTCCCGGCGAGCCTGCCTTTCTCGAAACTACCTTTGCGTGGAATCCCGATCATCTCTGCACTCGCTGCACCGACCCTGATGGTCTGCAGACGCGCACCACCTACGACGGCGAACTCCGCCGCGACTGCCCGCGCCGTGAGCGAGGGAATGCCCGCGTCGTCACCATTGTCAGTGCCGATGCCACGCAGGCGCCGCGCACGGTGACGATGGAGTATCTGCCGGGCTTCGGCATCGTTGAAGGAAAAAAAGGCCTCAACGCGGTGAACGTGAGCCACATGAGGGCCGGTCAAGCCGGAGGTTCCAGTGCGGGGACGAGAGTAAGGAAGGGCATGCAGGACATCAAGAACCTCGCGAAGGCCAGTGCTCCACCCCCAAAGAAAATTCAAAGCTGGGTCAAGGATTGCTTCGATCGCGTGGCTGGCGGCGGCTTTCGGGATGATGAGGATAATGACGATGATGGCCGTGCCGATGATCGCTCCTGTAACAGCCCCGGCAATCCTATCAAAGGAATCAGCGTCTTTGGCGGTCGCGGCGGCAACATCGGTGCAGAGGATTTCGTGACCGGCGGCGGCGATCCGGATGATGACGGCGATGGACCGTTCGACTGGTCAGCTCAGAGCAATCCGATCCCGAGTATTGGCATCGTCATCAAGCGGCACCCTCCCGGCAAAGCGACCGCGAGGATCGTCAATCCGCTCTACGAAGGAGGCGGGGGCGCCGGTCACAATCCGATGTATGAACGGTCCGACTTTTGTACCCTCGTGACTACCACGCTCGGCCAGACTTTTGCCTGCACCTACGATGCGCACGGCAACTGCACCTCCTCCACCACGCCCATCGCGGGCAGTGGCACGGTCTGCACATACAATTCGTTGGGCCAATGCACGAGTGTCACCGTGCTCAACGGCCCGGGCTCGTCCTTCACTGGCCTTCGGCAGTATGATCCCGTGACCCGATTCCTGACCGGTGACACTGTGGCCCCCGATGTGAACGGAGACGGCAGTGGCTTGTCACTGACGACGACCCTCGTGCGCAATCCGCTGGCCCTCATCACCGAAGTGGTGGACCCGCGCGGCTCCAGCACGCTGCTCAGCTACAATGCCTGTGATCAGTTGGTGGGTGTGGCCTCGCCGCCGCTGGGCACCGATCCCGCCACCGCTGCGCGTGTCGTTTGCACGCAATACTACGACGACGGCGGCCTGCCGGTGCGCTGCGATCTGGAGCACCGCGATGCGACAGGCGCTCTGCTTGAGGGCAGCCCGGTGGAGCCGGGAAATCCTCACTACACCGGCTTCTGCGTCTATGACATCCGCGGGCGGCTCGTGATGGAAGCCACGGAGCAAAAGCCCATCAACGTGCCGCCCGGTGTGCTCGACCCGTCAGGACTGGACATGGCACTGTTTAATCCAAAGGAATACACCCTGGATCGGGCCGGTCAGTGCGTGCGCATCGCCACTCCCGCTGCCAGCCGCAATCAGGCCGTGGATGAGGTCTGCGATTTCACATGGGATGCGCTGGGCCAGCTCTCCAGCATCACCGCCGGCGGCGCGGGCACTCCCGGCGCGGTGACGACGGAGTTCCGCATGAACCTGGCCCAACAGGTGAAGAAAATCACGGTCAGAGCAGCCGCCGGCGCGGTGAGCCCCACGATCACTTACACCTACGACGCCTGGCGCCGTCCGGCCACCTGCACCGATGAAATGAGCAACGTGACCGCCTTCACCTACGACAACCAGGGATTCACGACCGTAGAGGTATCCGGCGAAGTAAACGACGTGCCCGGCTCGACCGGGAACGTGCTCCTGGCTCGCAGTCGGGGCCGCGACAGTTCCTCCAAAGTGGCGATTTGCCACTCGAATGCCAGCGGGCGTGTTCGGTCCAACAATCCTTCCATCCTGATAAATGGGCAACCCATGCGGCTTCTCGCTCACGAACTTGCTCATGTCGTCCAGCAGCGGGGCGACAAGCCGACGGCGGCTCAGTTCGGTTCGCTCATCGACAGCATGGTCAATATGATCGATGATCGCTTTGCCGGCGCCGCCTTCTTCGATGTCTTCACCACTGACGATGTGTGGACAGACGAACGCTTCGCCCCCGGCGAACCCGCGCCGCACGCCACGGAGACGACCACTGTCCACCACTCGCCTGCCGGTCTGCCGCTGAGCGTCAGCCGGAATGGCGACACTCTTCAAACCTTCGGCTACGACACGGCAGGCCGCCCCATTGTCACTGCGAGTCCGGGCACTCTGACGAGATCCTGCACCCTCGACGCCTGCGGCAATATGATCGCCTGCACCGTCGCTGCGCATTCCACCATTCCCGGCACGGCAGATGAGACTTTTACTACTGCGGCCACTTTCGATCCGGCCTGCCGCCTCACCAGCACCAGCGACAGTGTGGGTAATACTCACACCATTGCCTATGATTCCCTCAGCCGCCCCGTAAGCGCGACGCGGCCCGGCGGACTCACCGTGACGTGCGCCTACGATGTCGCGGGCAGCACCGGTTTCTCGAGCGCTGTCGTCAGCCTGCCTGATGCCGATGGCGACGGTTTGCCAGACTACGAGACCAGCAGTGTTTGTCTCGGCGGTGTTTTAAGTCGCGTCACTGATGCTGCGGGCTACACCACCATGTTTACCTGTGACAGTCAGGGCCGCGTTACACGCACGGATTATCCTGACGGCACCCACGAGACCTGCACATTCAATGAACTCGGGCACCTTGTGAGCCAGCGGCGGAAGAACGGCGCGTTTATTGCAGCCGACTTCGATTACAAGGAGCGTGCGAAGACCGTCACCGTTTCCAACCTCCCGCCCGGCGTCGTTTCCGTGCCGCCAACTCTATACATCTGGGACGGCCTCGACCAGTGCGTGCAAGTTACGGAAGGCACGTCCGTCGTCGCCTGCACGTTCGATTCGCTGGGCAACATGCTGAGCGAAACCCAGAACGGGCACACCGTCACGCATATTTACAATCACCGCGGCGAAACCGGCGTCACCTATCCTGACGGTTCGTCCTACCGCATCGTGCGCAATGAGAAGGGCCTGCTCGTCACCTTTTCCATCGTCAACTCCGCCGGCGTCGCCCTCTCGCCACCCATCACGCAGTGCGACTACCAGGGCTTTGCCTGCGTGCGCGAAGTCCGCCGCAACGGCGTCGTCACCACCTGCGATATTCGAAGCGACGGCGAGCCTCCGCTTCCCTTCGCAGGCAATGTAGAGGATTTCTCCTTCGGTCAGCGGGTGCGCATGTCCGTCACCAATACGACCGGGAACACCATGGAGGAATGCATCACCCGCCGGAATACCGACCAGTGCGTGACGCTGGAGCAGCGTGCCTTTGCCGGTGGCCAGGAGCCGCCCTCGCGCCGGCAGACCTTCAGCCGGGATGTGCGCAATCGCGTCATCCGCTGCGTGACCCGGGTCCGCGAAGCCGCCGCCGGCCCGGTCATTACTGAAAGCGACGTGCGCTACGTGCTCGACGCCCGTGGGCAGCGCCTCAGTGCCACAGGCGGCATTAATCCCGGCCTCTACTCCAGCAGTGATTCGCTCCCGCTTTTCGACCATCAGATGGCCCAATACTCCTCGTGGCCCGGTGGCGCGGTCCAGTGGAACGACGAAGGCGATCTCAGCTACCTTGGGCGCGGCACTGGCGGCATGAGCCTCATCTACGATGCGTGGTCCCGCCTCGTAGAGGTGCTCGATGTCAACGGCTCGTCCGTAGCGACTTACAACTACGATGCCGAAAGCCGCCGCATCAGCAGCACCCTCGCCAGCAACGATCCGGCGGTTCCTCCTGCCACCACCTTCTTCCTCTACGACGGGCCTGACTGTATCCAGGAACTCGACGGCAACGGCATTCCCGAAATGACCTTCGCCGTCAGTAGCGGCGCGCATCATTGCATTATTACGAAGAATGGCAGCACCTACTACCCGCACGGCGGCGGAGCCACCGATTCGGAAAGGAAAGCCCGCCCAGCCGTTGGTGTGCCGGTTCTCCAGGGCATCACCCAATCTGCACGCTGGACTCCGCTTGTTCCTAAGCCCCGCGACCCCGTGACCTACAGATTGATGACTTCCAGCGCGGGCACCGCCACAGAGCGCTACGCTTTCGACGATTCCGGCAAGCCCCTCTTCCTGAGCGGCGACGGTCACGTCACCGGTGCCTTGTCCTCCGCCATCGGCTACCGCTGGATCCTGCGTTACTCCTCAGCCGGCGGGGCCGCCGCATGGTGCCCGGAGACCGGCCTCTACCAGTGCCCCGGCACGCTTTACAGTCCGGAACTCGGTCGATCCGTTGCCAGCTGCAAATTTAAGGAAGCCAACGCCCTGTCCTTCCGCGGCGGCTCGTCGCGCCGATAATTTCGACCGCCGCAGCCCCCCGGCACCGGGGCAAAGTTATTCCCACAGAGTCTTGCATTCCCTCACGGCTCAGCCACCATACGGGCATGAGTCATACAGTGGAAGTTTCCGGCAATGCAGTCGTCGCCATCGTCCCGGGGGCGCTGGATGGTGAGGCGGCCCGCGCCTTGTCCGCAGCGCTTCGAGAGAAGTCGTTCCCCGGCGCGGTCGTCATTTTGGAGTTGTCCGGCGTCACTTCGGTGGACGTGGAGGGAATCACGCAACTGGTCACTCTTAAACGCCGCGCCGAGCGTGAGCAGGGCCGGCTGGTGCTCGCCGCGCCATCTTATGAAGTGATGGATGCACTCCGTTCGAACGGATTGGACAGGGATTTTGAAACCGCGCCAACCCTCGATGCCGCACAGGCCGCAGCCGGGGTCGCCGCGCCGCACGCCGCCGCGCCGCCAGCGATGCCCGGGGAGCCGGAGGCGTTTCATTCACCGCCACCTCCAGTCAGACACGCCGAAGAACCGGTTCGCCGCCGCGAGTCGGATGATGAGGAGCAGAGCGATTGGGTGAAGCCTGCCGCGGGAGCAGCCAAGGCCGAACGGGCTGCGCCTCCGCCGGTCGCGGCCCCGCCGCCTGTGGTGCCGGGTGTCCCCCAAAAGGCGAAGAAATCCGGCAAGAGCGCGCTACCCATTATTATCGTGGCGCTCCTGCTGCTCGGGGGTGGCGGCGCGGCGGCCTGGTTCTTCCTAAAGAAAAAACCGGAAGTCCTGCCGCAGGAAGGCGAATGGACGCGCGTCGAAGGGACGGACACGGAGTTTGAGGTGAAGTTCAAGAACGCCTTCGCTCTCGTGCTGAAGACGGAGAATCTCCCTGAAGGGCTCTATCTCGATACCGCGACGAAAGATTACGCAGACGGTCTCAAGAGTCAGACGATTAAGGGAGACACCCATGTCACCGGTGATCACACTTTCACCGTCTCCGCCAAGCCCGCCGGCGACGGAGCGGAGTCGCCGCCGGTGACGTTTAAATTCAAAGTCACTGCCGAGGAAGTGCGCGACACCAGCGGAGGGAAACTGCGGGAACTCACCGTCAAAGTGCCGCTCCCCGCCGGCGTACAGCCGCTCGCCAATGGTTGTGTGAAGGCCACGGCGGAAGGGCTCGACGGCACCGGACTCACTGTGAAAGCGGATGCCACCAAGCGTGTCGCGCACCTTGAAGGCACTCCCACCAAGGATGGCGAAATCAAATTCACCCTGAAGGCCGAAAACGCCGACGCTCAGGCCAAGACGTTTACTTACTCCGTGAAAGTGAAGCCGGAGCCGGCACCAGTCGTCGTGGTGATAGACCCTCCGAAGGATCCAGTGGCCGATCCCAAGACTCCGGATCCAAAAGTTCCCGATCCGAAGGTCCCCGACCCGAAGACTCCGATCAAAGTCACGACTCCTCCTCCGGCACCGATTCTGTCACTCGAACCGGCGATGCTCACGATGCTCAGCGAGCGCGTGGAGAAGTCGCGTTTCCCTGAGACTGAGAAGATGCAGATGCGCGCAGCCGTGAACCAGGTGGAGGGGGCGAAGCGCCTCGCGACGATTCGCTTTCAGCACGGTGAGCGTTCCATCTCAGATGGAGAGAAAGCCGCGCTGGAGCAGAAACTCGCCGCCATGAAAGAACTCACGAAAAAAGAAGACCGTGAGAGGATG
>JANOZA010000854.1:0-12565 GCA_031429155.1 Verrucomicrobiota bacterium
ATCACCACGCAGACGAACACGAACAACGTCGCGCAGACGACTGCCATCAAAGCCAACGGCACTTACGCGGCGCTCATGGACGATGCGCTCCTGGACCTGCCCGCCATTTCCATCAGCAATGCTTCCGGTCTGCCGACGGCAAACGAAAGCGAAAGCGCCATCGAATTCATCCATCCCGGCGGCGCGGTGGTGGAGTCCGGTTTCCATGTGAATTGCGGCATCCAGGCCGTCGGCGGACATTCCATCGGCTCGCCGAAGAACAACTTCCGCCTCTACTTCCGCAGCGAATACGGCGAGCCGAAGCTGAACTACCCGCTCTTCCGCGGCCAGCCCTACGATGTGCATGGCGCGGTCTCCAGCTTTGACCGCATCAGCCTGCGCAGTTGCTCGCACGACACCTTCTTCTGGCTCGCTGATACTGCGAATCCTCCCGCGCCCGGCACCCACGCCGACGCGCTCTATCTGCGGAACATCCTCATGGACGACATCCATCTCGCGATGGGCCACATCGCGCCGCACGGGCGCTATGCGCACTGTTTCGTGAATGGCGCGTATCACGGCCTCTACCACATCCGCGAGTATCCGAACGACGACTTCCTCTCCAGCTACATGGGCAACCAGGCGGGCGTGACGTACGACTTCACCAACGGTGCGAATGCCGCCGAGAACGGCACGCCCGGCTGGAGCGCCGTGTGGAGCAATATCAAGTCGCTCGCGGCATCGAACTACGCCGAATGCGCGCGCCGCGTGGACATGGCGCAGCTCGCCGACTACCAGGTGCTGAACTTCTGGGCCGGCAACAACTGGGACTGGAATCCGAATCAGAACTGGATGGCCGGCGGCCCGAATCTGCCCGATGCCGGCGGCTGGAAGTTCTTCAGCTACGACAACGACATCATCTGGATGCACCAGAACTCCAACGTCGTCGGCCGTGCCGTGCCGGACGGCTTGTTCAACACGCTGATGAACCACGAGGAGTTCCGCATCCTCTTCCGCGACCGCTATTACAAGCACTGCTTCCACGACGGCGTGCTCACGTCCGCGCGCGCCGCGGCCATGCTCGACTTTCGCTCGGCGCAAATCCAGAAAGCCATCGTCGCCGAAACCGCGCGCTGGCAGCCCGGCACCGCCACCGCACTGCCGTGGGATCGCGACGGCGAATGGCAGACGGAACTCAATCGCGTGAAGACGCAGTTCTTCCCCGCGCGCGTCGGCATCCTGAATTCGCAGCTCGTCACCCAGGGCTGGTATCCGCTCGCCGCGCCGGAGTTCAGCCAGCACGGCGGCAGTGTCGCGCCGGGCTACGTGCCGGTCATTACCGGACCCGCAGCGACGACGATCTACGCGACCACCGACGGCAGCGATCCGCGTCTTCCCGGCGGCGCGATCAATCCCACCGCCGTCGCCGTCCCCTCGCCCGCGGCGCTCGCGGTGAATGGCGTGAAACTCATCCGCATGAGAGCGAAGAACGCGACCACCTGGTCCGCGCTGAACGAAGCCACGTTCAGCAGCATTCCCATCGTGCCGGCGAGCGCGGCGAACATCGTGGTGTCCGAGATCCACTACCGTCCCGCAGTCGGCGGCAGTGAGTTCATCGAACTGATGAATATCGCCGCTACCTACGTGGACCTGAGCGGCGCGGCCTTCTCACGCGGCATCGAATTCACCGTCCCTGCGAATACCGTGCTCGCTCCCGGCGCGCGTTACGTCATCACCGCCGCGCAATTCGAAAACGCCAGCGCCCTGAGCAACGGCGGCGAGCGCATCACGCTGATCGCCGCCGACGGCATCACCGTGATCCGCGACTTCGCCTATTCAGATACCCCCCCCTGGCCCATCGCACCCGACGGCACCGGCCCCTCGCTCGTGCTGATGAATCCCCGCGCCGCCGCCACAGATGCCTGGCACAACGACGGCACCCACTGGCGCGCCAGTCTTGCCAACGGCGGTACGCCCGGCGGCACTGACGGCGTTCCATTCACCGGCAACGCCACCGACAACGCCGACAGCGACGCCTTCACCGCGCTGGTCGAATACGCCCTCGGCACCAGCGACACCGACCCCGCCTCCGGCCTCACCGGTTATGGCATCACTCCGGACGCCGTCACGCCCGGCTTCTACCGCTTCAATTTCACCCGCTCTGCCGTGGCCGAGGATGTTCTCTGCACTGTAGAACTAAGCACGTCTCTGGAACCCGGCTCCTGGAGCAACGCCGGTGCTGTCCGTCTCAGCGCCGTTCAGACGGGCGGAATGATTGTAGAATCGTGGCAACTAACGCCTCCTTCTCCCGGCACTCGATTGATGGTGCGAATTCTGGTAACCCGGCTGTGAATTCGACTGCCTGAGCTGAAGCAATCCCTTCGATCTTTTCCCGGATATGCTGGCAAGAACGTGGTGCGGCTGTCTCAGCAGCACCGGGAAAGCACCCTCTACCCGCTCTGCATGTGATTACCCGCAAAGTGCATGGCCGACTGCAAAACTCTGTGGCATTCGTCGGTTCGGCGGAGACAGCCGAACCACATCTTCGCGCACGCCATTCGAGGATATAGGCTCGACGCTGCCCCACCGGGATAAGTTCCCCACACAAAACGCCACTGCTACCGAAGGGTGACGACGCCCCTAATAAAGACGCGGCCTTCCCCAGCCAGCGCGGCGGGAATGCGATACGTCAGGCTCTCCGGCGTGCTGGTAATGAGATCCGCGGCGGTCCACCCGGTGAGAGCGGTGCTGACTTCGCCGGTGATGAGCGCGTCGTCGGCATTGGCGATGCGCGGGATCGTCATGGTGAGGCCGCCGGGGGTCTGTGCGTGAGTGATCTGCGGATTCGGGCCGAGGGCGTACTCGACGAGGTTGCTCCAGCCATTGCTGTTGTCGTCGTCGTTGGCTGTTCCTGTGAAGTGAATAGCGTCGTCGGTGCCGGGATTGCCGCCGGCGGTCATGCTGGCGCGCCAGTTTTGTGGCAGCGCATGATCTGGATTCGTGAAAGGCGCGATGAGCACGAGGCTGGGGCCAGTGCCGTCGGCGGCGGGCCAGGGGGCGGCGTCGCTCCAGGAGAAGCTGCGAATCACCGTGGTGCCGTCGGGTGCCATGAGGGTCAGGCGTTCGCCGCCATTGCTGAGGCCGCCGACGTAGCTGCCTTCGTTGAGCACGAGCCGCTGGCCGGCATAGAGCAGCGTGGGTGTGGGGAAGGTGTAGGTGAGGCCCTGGGTGAAGGAGCAGCCGCTGAGATCAATGGTGCCGGCGGAGATGTTGAGGAATTCGAGGAACTCCACTCCGCCGGGCAGAGGATTGTAGTGCAGCTCGGAAACGACGAGGTTCGCGGACGAAGCCGGCACGAGGGCGATGGTGAAGTCCGCTTCTGTGAGGGCGCTCCAGACAGTTCCGGAGCGGCTGCGGGCTTTGACCAGCGTGTGCCCGGGATTCGCGAGGAGCACGGCTCCGCTGTAGGTCGTGCCGACCGCATTGCCGGTGATGGCTTCGCGCGGGTCGGTGCCGTTGAGAGTGTAGAAGATAGTCGTGCCGCCTGGGCCGGTCATGGTCAGCGGGAAGTTCACACTCACGTTGCCGCCGTGCTGATTGAGGACCGGTGCGGCGACGGTGGGGAACAAACTCTGCGCCTGGAGGTGCGGGATCATGTTCGCATTCCGGTTGGGAAAGTAAGTGCCGGTGAGGCGGGTGCGCTCGGCGGCCCACTCGACGTTGCGGGTGAAGGGAACGGCGCGGCGGGCATCGCCCCAGCGCGCGGATTCGCCGAGGATGGCGGACTGGATTTCCGTGGCGCGCGCATTCCACCGGGTGATGGCGCGGGCCGGCGTGAGCGCGCCGTTGTTGAAGCAATGGCGCTGGACGTGATCCGCGAAGCGGAGGCGGAACTCAGGGTTCTGGCGCAGTTGATTGAATAGTCCCCACACGGTGTCGCCGGACGTGACCCATGAAGCGATGGCGTTCTCGGTCTCGCTCCAGAACGTGTATTCCATGTCCCAGAAGTAGAAGCGGTACTGGCCGTTAGGCTCGCGCTTCCGCAGCGCGCGGAAGTTATTCTGATTCGACGGGCCGTCGTGATTGGTGGCCCAGCAGTTGTAGAGCGCGTAATCAATGACGTTGTCGAGGTCCACGTATTGCTGGAGCTGCTGATAGCGGGTGTTGTCGGCGAGGCCGGCGTTACCAAGCGCCTTCGCTGCATCCCATGCGATGCGGTCGCCGTTGATGATTTCCACGGCACCGACGCGGGCGTTAAGCGCATCGTAGTCGGCCTCGGTGCCGCCGTAGTGCTCCTCGCCGAAGCTGGCGTCCGGGCGGAGCACGGCGTTGTAGAGTCCCCAGTAGAGACCGTTGAGATAAAGGTGAACCATCGTCGCCGGGCCGTCGAGCTTGCCCATGTCTGCGGCGGTATCGCGGGCGAAGCTGTCGTGAATGTACTGACTCTGCGAGATGTCAGGGGTGCGGAAGTCATTCCAACCGCGGCTGCCCTGGGAGCGGAGGATGATGTTGTCGAACTTCTGCACATCCCAGCCGGGGAAGAGCGGATGGGTGAGCTTGTTGGGGCCGTTGTAGATGTCTTTGAATTTGAGGCGCAGCGCGTGCTTCTTCGTCGCGGAGTGCGCGCGCCAGCCGTAGCCCCAGACGCGCAGGCCGCAGTTTTCCTGGAAGCCGGTGCCGCCGTTAGGCCCGGCGGGCGGTGGCGGCACGCCGCCATTCTGCTCCACCCAGCCGGGCGGCAGGATGAGTTCCGCGCTGCACCCGCGCTCCCACGCGAGGCCGCGACTTTCCGGAAAAGTGTAGATGCCATTCGCCGCGCCAAAGAGATCGGCGGGCGGCAGGACAAGGCTGAGCGTACGGATGCTCTTCATCGCCTGCTGCATCTCGCCGGCGTAGGCGGGATTGGTGGTCACGTCAGGATCCATTTCGTAATCGGCGGCAGTGCCGGCCCAGGTTGTCGGGAATCCGGCGGGCGCGGCGGGCTGCGCGATGACCTGCGCGGTATATATATAGGTGTGCGTGTCCACATTTGACGGAGCCCAGCCGGCGAGGAAGGCGGCGGCGCGCAGGGTGGTGGTGCCGGTGATGGGAACGGGCGCGGCATAGACGGTGCCGGTGCTGGCGGTGGGCGCGCTGCCGTCGAGCGTGTAGCGAATGGTGACGCCGGGCGTGGTGCAGGTGATGGCGACATCAATGGGCGCATCATAGAATCCGCGGTCCACGGAGAACGTCGTGTCCTTCACGAGACCTATGTAGGCGGTGCCGTTCGGCGCGCCCGGGGTGGAGGGTTTGAAGAAGCCCGCGGGGCCGGTGCCGGACGGGAAGCCATACGACACGCCGGAGATTTGCTCTGGATAGGCCGGCCCAAACTCGCGGACCACAGCGCCCGCCGGGGAGAGCAGCGCGAGGTATTCGCTGTCTCCATCGAGGCTGAAATTCGTGTGCAGGTTCGCGGCGGGATTCGTGCGGTTCTTGCTCGAAGCAAAGACAACGCGGAAGCCGCCCGGCGCGATGCCCGCGCCGGCGGGAAAGGTCCAGAGCGCGGGGTTCGCAGCCACATCGGTGAGGCGATAGCCGGCGAGGTCGAGCCAGTAGGCATTGGGGTTGCGCAGTTCGATCCAGTCCTGCGCGGTGTTGTCTTCATCGCTGAGCGTGCTGCCGGCGGCCTGGAATTCCGTGAGTTCCGGCGGCAGCAGCGTGACATCCACGCCGATGTTCAGCGTGCGCACGGTACTGCCGGAGGCATTGGTGGCAGTGAGGGTGTAAGTGGTCGTCGCGGCGGGCGAGACGCTGGCATTTCCTGTCACCGCCACGGCTCCGGGCACGGGCGCGATGGTGACAGTGTTCGCATTCACCGTCTGCCATGTGAGCGTGGTGCTCTGGCCGCTGGCGATGGTGTCATCGCTCGCAGCGAAGCTCACGATAGTGGGCAGCAGTGAGCCGTAGGCTTCGATCTCCGAGATCTGCGGATTGTAGGCCGCGCCGCTGAGATTGATGACGCGAATGTAACGACCGGTGAAGCTGTGGCCGGGCGTGATGTCGGCTCCGGCGAGGACGGTATCGGTGCCGGCATTGCCGGAGTTGGAGTTGTCGCCGCGAATGGTGGCGGACCAGTTGAGATCGCCGAGTTCGCCGCCGTCTTCGCCGTAGATCTGCACCTGGTAATTAGTGAGCCGTTCCGGGCAGCAGCCATCGGCGCGGTTCTTCACCGCGACGCGCGTTAGGGAATAAGTCGCGCCGAGGTCCACTTCATAAGTAAAGCCGAGCGTGCCGGTCTCGGTCGGGTGCGTGAAGGTCGAATTGGTGCCGTCCACCACATTCGTCACCGGATATCCAGGCCACAGCGCGTTCGTGGCGGTCACCGGCTTGTTCATCGCGATGTTGATTTCAGGATCGGTCTCCGCCTGGAATTCGCTGAGCACGAAATTCCCGTTCGACGCGCGCCCGAGACTGGCAGCCACGGCGTCCGCAGTATTGAAGTCGAATGGATAGACATCCACGCGCAGTCCGGTGATGCCCTGCACCGGAAACGCACCGCGCAGCGTGTACGTGACCGTCGCCGGAGTGCCCTCGCTGCGGATGTGATCAGTGCTGACGACGGTGAGCGTAGTGCCGGTGGAAATCCGCGTCGCCGGCAGCCACGGCGTCCAAGTTCCCGCGAGCGCCGGCACCGCGTCGGTGGTGTAGGAGAGGCGGAATTCATTGATCCAGTGCTGCGAGCCGAAATTCTGGAGCAGGCGCACTTCGAGGTTGGTGCCATTGAGCGGCGCGGATGGTCTCCAGAACGCCGCCTGCGCCGCAAAGCGCTGCCCGAAGATGCCCCAACCGCCGCCGGTGCCGAAGGCGACGCCGTCAATGGTGGAGCCAATGACATACGGCGCGCCCTGGTCATACGTCGCCGTGGCTGTGGTGAAGGTGACCTGCGCGGCGGAGGCGGCGGGCACCGCCGAGAGCAGAGCTGCGCAGAGGATGAGAGGAAAGAGAAGTAACTTCATAGTGAGGGCAAAAAAAACCCGGACACCGCAGTGTCCGGGTTTGTCGTTAAACCGTGATGAGACTACGCCCGGCGACGGCGCAACACAAGGCCCGCCGCAGCAAGCAGGCCGGTCATCGTAACCGTCGGCTCTGGAATCGGAGCCCCGAAGGCGCGCAGTTCTGCGATCTGCGGATTGTACTGCTGGTTGCTCAGATTAGTCACGCGAATGTATTGCCCGGCAAAGGTGCCGGTGCCGTTCGCGGCGGTGATGGTGTCTATGCCGCCGATGCCGGAGTTGGAGTTATCCGTGCGGATATCACCGGACCAGACAGGAATAGCACCGCTGTCGAGAATTTCGACGCGGTAGTTGCTGAGCCGATCCGGGCAGCAGTTGTCGCGGTTCACCATTTCGAGGCTCGTGAGCGCATAGACGCCCTGAAGATTGGTAGTGTAGGAGAAGTTGGCGAAGGCATCCTGATTCGGGTGCGAAACGGTATTAGTGAGGCCGTCATTGATCATGAAGGCCGGCTGCCCTGGCCAAGTGGCGGCGGAGGATGTCACGGGCGCGGCGAGCGCGAGGTTCACGGTATTGTCCGTGCTGACGAGGAACTCAGTGATAACCAGATTGCCATTTCCAGCGGCACCCAAACTGCCGAAGCCATTGAGCAGTTCCAGCCGCATGCCGGTGACTCCGGCGTAAGCTCCCGGAGCCAGCAGGTGGAAGCCGGTCTGGCCATTGGAGGAGCTGCCGGAGGGGCCGTAGCGATTGCTGCCGAGGCTGTTCATCGTGAGACCATGCGTGGCCCTCGCGGCAGAAGGTGTCCACTCCGTCCAGCTCCCGCCGGCGGAGGGCACAGCGTCCGTGGTCGTGGAGATGCGGATGTCCCGGGCGTAGTGACCGCTGCCTAAATACTGCGGAATGAAGACGGAGAGCAGATTCCCCGAGAACGGCGCCGCGGCGGTATAGACCGCAGACTGGTCCGAGTTTTGCCCGCCAAAGACACCCCAACCGAAGCCGTTGGTGGTGGAGCCATCAATGCTCGCCCCAACATTATAAGGCGATCCCTGATCGAAGGTGGCGACCACGGAGGAGAAAGTAACGCTGGCTGCCGAGGCGAGACCGGCGGAGGCGAGGAGGAGAGTGATGGGAAGTAATTTCATAGTGCGAGTAGTCCGTAAATGGCGGGCCGAAGTTGCCTTAATTAACGATTTATCTACCCACCCGAATCAAACTTGTCAATTCTCGCGTCGGGTTTTTTCCCGCATTCGCAGCTTCCATAAGTCCCAGCCCTGTGGCGGAGAGGGTGGGATTCGAACCCACGGTTCTTTTTCGGGGGCTTTTGAAAAAGTGTGAGTATTGGAAATCAATGCTTTACAGACATTGGCGACATGCAAAAGTGTCAGCGTCATTCTTACTTTCATTCTTACCTCAAAAAATGGCGAGCATCTGGAAACATCCCAAAAGCAAGTTCTGGTCGGCCTGCTACACGGACCGCGACGGGCGGCAGCGGAAGCAGAGCACGAAGACCACAGACCGGCGGGCGGCGCTGCGGGTCGCGCAGGATTTGGAAGACGCACACCGGCTGAATCTGACGGGGCATCAGGTGAGGCACCTTTACTCGGAGACGGCGCGGACGCTGGCGGGGGAGGCGTTCCAGTCGGCGGGGGTGCGGGATTTCATGGAGGGATGGATCAAGCGGAGGGAGCACGAACTGGCGAAAAGCTCCGTCTCGGCATACCGACAGGCCATCGAGCGGTTCACGGCGCATCTGGGCGAGCGGGCGAATCTGGCGCTGGATCGTGTGACGGAGCGGGACATCCTCACTTTCCGGGACGGCATCGCGGCGCGGTTGTCGCAGACCACGGCGAACAATCTCTTGAAGATGCTGCGCGTGATCCTGAACGCGGCGCGGCTGGACGGGCTGATGCAGCATGATCCGGCGGCGCGAGTGAAGACGCTCCGCAAGGTGAAGCAGGACGATGAAGGCCGGCGGGCCTTCACCCTGGATGAACTCCGCACCGTGCTGGAGGCCACGGGAGACAGCGAGTGGCGCAGTCTCGTTCTTTTCGGGCTCTACACGGGGCAGCGCATTGGCGACCTTGCCCGGCTGCGCTGGAGCAACGTGGACGTGCTGGCGGCAGAAATCCGGCTCACCACGGGCAAGACCGGCCGGCGCGTGCTGGTGCCCATCTGCGGGCCGCTGCGCGACTTCCTGCTTACCCTCCCGGCGTCTGATGATCCGGGCGCGCCATTGCACCCGCTCGCGGCGAAACTGACCGCGCCGCACTTGTCGCGCCAGTTTGGCGACCTGCTGGTGCAGGCGGGGCTGCGGGTGGATCATGGGCACCGGAAGCGCGAGGATCGCACCGACGCGCGCCGGGAGATGAATGCACTCTCCTTTCACTCGCTGAGGCACACGGCGACAAGCCTGCTGAAAAATGCCGGCGTCTCGGCTGCTATCGTGCAGGACATCATCGGGCACGAGTCGGCGGAGGTGAGCCGGTCCTACACTCACATTGACGGCGAGACGAAGCGGGCGGCGCTGGAGAAGCTGCCGGACCTGGTGAAACTGGCGGGAGTCGCACCGGGCAAAGGCCAGAACAAGAGAAAGTAATCTCTCTCCCTCTCTTCTTTTCTCACACTGCGGACCTGTTCTTTTCCGGCTCACTCTCCGGGGGAGTTTTTCCCGGACGGATTCCCGCCCTGACAAGCGCCAGCCCTGTTGCCATCAGCCGCGGGCGTGGTGCCGTGGCGTCCGCGTGGTGCCGTCGGGCAGCCGGGCTGCGGCGTCCGTCCGCGCTTCCCCCCCTATAGTGAGAGCGGACGCGGACGGCGCGGAGAAGCACCCCGGCGGGGGGATATGACCGGGCACCGGGGGGCGGCTTCATCATATCCATTTTCGACACGGATTTTTTTTGGCAAAAGAGCCGGCGGCAGAAGTAGCTTGAGCAAGTGGATCTCCGACACCGACGCTCTGATCCAACTCATAGAGCCGGTAGAATCCGGCACCTGTAACATCGTCGAACTCCACGGCGCCTGCACCGTCACCGCCGCCCGCTTTGCAGTGGCCTCCGCGCCCACCGCGCCCAACTAATTCTGAGGGTCATTCCTGCGCCGTACATTCCTTAGTGCCAGCAGCAATCCTAAGCCGGCCCCCAACCACCCAATCGCCCCGGCCCCGGCCACAATGAGTGCTGCGCCGCCGGCCAGCATCAGGCAGCCAAGCACCACTGCGCCCCGGGACTTCCGGCGGACTACATCCCCATCGGATCGGGCTGCCTTGCCCTTATCCCAGCCTCGCAAGAAAAGAACCGCCATCACGACAAATGTGACCAACGCCGTCAAGAAAGCAGAGGTCAGGTCGGATTGAGTATTCATCTCCCCACCCTGACACCACGGCACGCCCCGCGTCCAGCCCGTATCTGCGCCACTCCGCATCATCGCTGCGCTTCTGAAAAAGGGCAGCGCGGCGCGGGCTGCACCGATTGACGCGGAGGCACGCGGACGCCATCAGTGCGCATGAGTGCGAAGAAGAAGCCAAAACCTCCCGGCGGGCCGTCAGGCAGTCCGTCCGCCTCCCCCGCGGACGGAGGAAATCAGGGGCGCAAGCTGCGGCGGGAAGATTGGGACTTCTCAGTCCTGCTAAAGGCTTACCACGCCGCCGGGAAGAATCCTGATTCTCCTGAGGGCCGTGAAATTACAGCCGCCGCGCTCTACGAGTACGCCCGGGAGTCGGTGGTGATTAGAAAGCTCTGCACCGATGCGGCGGTGCTTGAATTCGAGTTGGCGGAGAAGTATGGGCAGCGATGGGTGACTGGCGACACTAACGGATGGGATGACTTTATCGTCGGTGCGAGCATCTCATTGCCAGATGCCATGATGCTAATACTCGATCCGGTTCATCAGAAGCTGGATGCATGGCGATTCGCCTTGAAGGAGTCTGCGCAAAGGATGGGTGCTGGTGCCGTGCTCCTGACATTCCTGAAAAAGGAGCTGGCTTCGGATTTGTCGTGGCTTCGCATCGAGCCAGCGCACCGTAGAGAAGTGATAGCGCAAGCGTGGGCAGAATCCCCGCCGCCAAGATGGACCGCCGCGCCGAAAGGGGAAATTCCTGTGGACCGGGAAAATTTCTTCGGGGCTACCTACTGCGGACCGGCCTTTCCCCGAGACCTGTTATCGCTGGCGGAGCGTGACGAGGAGGCTGAGCGACTCAGTTGGCGCGCGGAAATCGAATCCAAGTTGACCGAGGCCGAGTCCTCTCGGCGCATGGCTCAGACAGTGAAGGAGAAGTGGGAGGGCCGCGGGCTCAGAGAGAGGAATCCTTACGGACCTGAATGCGTAGCCTTCGAGCTGGATTGGACTTTGTCGGATGATGAAATGGTGGCCACGTTTCGTGGGATGCTGGAGCGTTGGCGACCTGATGAATGGCGCGAATTCGCCAAGCTCCGCGCAAAAAACGTGCAGGCAGCGGCGGCCCTGCGTGACTTGGCTGCTTTACGTTTGTCATCAGTCATTCACCGGCAGTCGAACGCAAATGCGATGCGGAAAGAGTTCTTGAAGATATTCAATGGTGAAGCCGGCAGCACCTTTGCAACGGTCTTCGACAACTACAAAAGAGACGCGTTGCGCAGATTGGAAATCTTTGCAACGGTCTTCGACTACTGCAAAGAAGACGCGTTGCGCGGATTGGAAATGCTTGAGGTGTAGTCCCTCAAGGAAGGTTGAATCCAGAAATTTCCTGAGAAGTTTTTCTGGAATGCGGACGGTGTTTTAGAACCTACTTGATGCGTCGCTATGACAGCGACACCAAAACCAAGCACATCCACGGCCACGGGCGGACCGGTGGATTTCACGACCAGCCGTCCACTTCTATCAGGGAATCCTATCAAAGGCGCAGAGCATCGATTCGATGCTGCGGCGCTCAAAGACGCGACGTTCTTTCGACCCTGCAAGCCGCGCTCGTTTTGTCCGCTCACGGGTCTTTCGCGCACGTCGCTGATAGCAGCGGCGGAGGCGGCTGGCGCGCTGACGCGACTGCGCGCGAAGAAACATCAAGTTCGCGGTGCGCTGCTCATCCACCGCGAGACGCTGCTTTCCTATCTCCGCAGTCTGGCCTGTGAACCGAAGGAGGGCGCCCATGAATGAGCGTTTCATCATCCCCGAGGAATTACGCGGAAGCATTGTCGCCGTGCGGATTATGTCGATCACTCCAACGATGCAAACAGTGGGCGACGGAAGGCGCGTTGGCATTGGGGTCATTTGGGAAAGCGATGGCGATGGCGACCAGCAGCCTTTGCAGGTGGTGGCGGAACTGGAGTTGAAGCACGACGGGGAGGCGGCGCGCCATGCCTGACGACATCGCCGACATCAAGACGCGGCTCCCGATCCCGGAGGCTTGGCGATTGCTGGGCCTGCCGGGGGAGCCGGGGCGCTGTGTGCCCTCGCCCTTCCGACCCGACCGGCATCCGTCGCTCTCACTCTATGATGACGGGCTGCGCTGGAAGGACCACGCGACGGGCGGGGGCGGGGACGTGCTCGACTTCATCGCCGCTGCGCTCCGCTCTGATACTGCGGGCGCATTGAAATGGGCACGCGAGGCGCTGGGCGGG
>JANOZA010000855.1:0-55760 GCA_031429155.1 Verrucomicrobiota bacterium
GTTCGCCGGCCTCTGTAATTCTCCGAACGAGAACATGATCCTGAGCGGGATCAGCATCACGCCCGGGGCCGTGGATACTGACGGTGACGGCATGAGCGACGCCTATGAGGATGCCAACAATCTCGACAAGAACAGCAACGCCGACCGCGATTTGGATGCCGATGGGGACGGTCAGACCAATTATCTTGAATCCGTCGCCGGCACCGGGGCGAACGATGCGGCATCCACGCTGCATATCACGGATGCTTCGGTGAACCGGACCACCGGCGCAGCGAATGTGACGTGGGCCAGCGTGGCCGGGAAACGCTATCGCCTCCAGTATTCTGCGAACCTCACAGGGTGGACGGACACCGGCAGCGCCGTCACCGCCTCCGGAGCAAGCACGAGCGCCGGAGCCACGATTCCTGGAGCGCCCCTGACAGGAAAGGGAAGTCTCCGGGTGAAGGTGGTTCCCTGACTCACTGCGCCACGGGCTTCGCGGCGCGGACTTCTACGGCTCGGCGGATTTCGACGAAGTAAGCGCCGCAGGTTTTCCCCTCGCCGGTGAACCAGGTCTGGAGCGTCGCGGGCCCGGGCTTGAGAGCGACGCGGAAGTTCATGCCGGTGCTCCCTGCGGGGACTGGCTTGGTTTCATCGTGGGTGCCAAAGCGGATGCGGGCTTTGTCAGGAGTGAAGAAGGAGTCGTTGAGCGCGCGCTCCACAGTGAGCGGCCAGCGGCGCAGGAGGATGTCGTAGTTTCCCTCACTCGCGATCTGCACCAGCCACTGGCTGTTAGCGCTGACGCCGCGGATGACATCGTCGCGGGAGATCGGTGTGCTGCCGCGGGCGAGCCAGTCGTGAGGTGTGAGAAGGACGGGGTCCTGGGGGCCGCCGACCACGGTGCGGACGGGTTCGAGACTGTCCGGGGCGAGGCTGGTCCACCATGCTTCGCCGGCAATGCGGAGTCTCTGCACGGTGTCTGTCTGCGCGGCGGCGAGATTGTTGCGCTGCCCGGGATCGGTGCGGAGGTCGTAGAGTTCACGGCCGTTGATGAGGCGCCACGGGCCTGACATGATGCACTGTTGCCGCCATGCGACGGGGACGGGGATTTCCTGGGCGTCGGTGATGAGGATGCGCTCAGGGGTGGTGACGGGAGTCGCGTTAGGAAGAATGAGGGGTGCGAGGTTGATGCCGTCGCTTTTGAATCCTGCGGGGAGCGTGGTGCCGGTGAGGGCGGCGAGGGTGGGGAGTAAGTCGAAATGCGCGGCGGGAGTGCTGACATTTCCAGGAGTGATGCCGCCCTGGGGCCAGCGGATGAGCAGGGGGACGCAGTGGCCGCCTTCCCACGGGCCTCCGCGCGTGCCGCGCCGTCCGGCATTGAAGGGTGCGGGCTGGCCTTTCCCGGCTGCAGGGGTGCCGGTGGTGGAGGTGAGGATGACGATGGTGCCGGGGGTGAGTTGGAGGCGGTCGAGATTGTCGAGGAGATCGCCGATGGCGGCGTCGAGTTCGGTGATCCATGCGGCGCGCAGAGGCTGGGCGATGCCGGGCTTCTTGCGGAAGGGTTCCACTTTCTCCGCTGGCATCCCCACAGGAAGGGCAGGGGAGAGGTGGCAAAAGAAGGGCGCGGCGGCGTTCTTTTCGATGAAGCTGATGACCGCGCCGACGGCGACTTCGACAGAGGAGCCGTGGCGTGGCGTGGACTCTCCATTGAGGAGCCAGAGGTCGTCCGTTCCATCGTTCGAGTAAAAGTCGGCGACGCCGCCGGGAGTGCCGCCGGGATTGGTCAGGACGAAGGAGTAGCCGTTGTCCTGGGGACGCGAGGGGCAGTTGTCGCCGAGCGCCCATGTTCCAGCGAGGGCGGTGGCATAACCCTGGCCGCGAAAAAGTGAGGCAATGGTGGGGAGCCCGGCGTGGAGGCGGTGGCGCCCGCTGTGATTTCCCCACACGCCGGCCCGCATGGGCTCGAGTCCCGTAAGCAGCGCGGCTCGCGAAGGGGCGTCGAGTGGACTGACGTGGAAGTCTCGAAAGACGACGCTCTCAGCGAGGAGTTTGTCCATTCGCGGTGTGGGGACGGCAGCCTGGCCGCTGGCACTCACATCGCCCCAGCCGAGGCCGTCCACGGTGATGAGCACGATGCCAGGCTTTCCCGCGGCACGGACGGTGCAGTGAATGAGGAGTGTGGCCAGGAGCAGTCGCAGGAGCATGGGACGTATAACATCGCACCGCTCAGAGCCGGCGCAAGTTTCAACCAGGGTTTAGGAAGCGTGTTCGTCCCATGCCGCGCCGTCGCCCGCCGCTTTGTCCTTCGGAGTCCACCACGTCACATCCGCGAGGGGGGTGCCGTTGCCATAGACCTTTTTCACTGCGCGCACATTCAAGTCGAACCCGATCATGTGAAGCGTTGCAGCCATGAGGAGCCAGAAAGCGCCGATGCTGTCTATCTTCCAGGTGTAGATCAGGAAGGCGATGCAGAGCACTCCGGCGGGCAGGGCGATGTTGAGCGCTCTGAGGATGATCATCTCGGATTGCGGCTGCGAATGATCAGAATAGGCGATCTCCTGGAGGATGCTGCCCCAGTGCATCGCGTATAGCGCCATGCCGATCTCTGCGAGAGCGCAGGCGATGGTGACGAGGTAGAGAAAGTGTTTCAGCCGCATGATGTGCCGGAAGGGCAGGACAGTGCTGAGTATCGCTGGATGAGTTCAGTTGCAAAGGAAAAATTACAGAAATTATAGAAATGGTTTCTTTTTCTGCTGAGTCGGCTGAAAAAGGGAGGGCCACGGGCAAAGTGCTTAAGTATTCTTAAACTAATACGTTGAAGTAGTCCGGTAAAAGTATAATTTCCATGAGTTCCGCCGTGCTGCCGCTGCTGCCCGGGCGGATTGTTTTTCCTCTACCACCCGATCTTATCACATGTCTGCCCGCCGCCCCCTTCGCCGCCAGGATGATTCAGCCTTTGGAGCCGAGGGCGGGGCGGGTATCGCGGCGATTCTGATGATTGTCGGAGGCGGGGCTCTCTTTCTGGCGCTGGCCACCTACACACCTGATGATCTTGCTTCGTGGACGGGCATTAGCACGAAGGAGCCTCCAAACAATCCGGCGTCGAATTTCCTGGGGCCATTCGGTGCGACTGTGGCTGGCTTCGCGATGTTTCTGCTGGGCGGTGCGGCGTATTTGCTGCCGTTCGGGCTGCTGTGGCTGGGGCTGGCACGGATCAATATGGGGCTGCGGTTGTTGCCCCGTCCGCTCCTCGGGTTCGCCGTTTTCGTCATCTGTGGCGCTGTTTTCCTCGGCACTCAGAAGTGGTGGTTTCAGGACTGGTGGAAGGAATATAATATCCTCGGCTCTGGCGGTGGCGTCGGCTATCTCGGCAGGGAAGTCGCTCAGCGAACCGTGAATGTCGCGGGAGCCATCATCGTTTCCCTGACCGGCTACATTATCGGGCTCATCCTCATGACTGGTATTCGGCCGCAACTCGTCATGGGTTCGCTGCGCCGGGCCGTGCTGACCGCATGGAGGCAGATCATGTTTCGCCTAAGCGGTCAGCGGCGGAGTCTTCTACAGTCCGTGCAGGAGAAGGAAGCGGCCCTCCTCGCTAAGGAGCAGGTCAAAGCCGAACGCGAGCGCCGCCGGCTCGAAAAAGAGCTGCGACGTCAGCCAGTCGTGGCGGACGCCAGTGGTGCGCTCCACATCCCGCTCAATCCCGCCGGCGCTCTCGATCTCGATGAGCTGGATGTGGAAGTGTTGGCCGGCCCTCGCGATCCCGCGCCGGCCCTCACCACGGATGAGGACGAAGAGGGGGCGCAGCCAATGGCCGCAGCCGCTTCTGAGTCCGAACCGCCGATCATCAACGGCTCGCGCCGCAATCAGCCCACCGGAGAAGCCAAGCTTTCGCTCGCCGAATGGCGCAAGCAGCAGCAAAAGCCGCGCGAGGAATCCTCCCCTGGAACTCCCGGAAGTGCTCCGGCCCTGGACTTCTCCAACTATCAGTTGCCCCCGCTCGCCCTCCTCCATTGGGATGAAAACGCGGCGGATGTGAAAATTGACGAACGCGGTCTGCGCGAAACGCAGAGAATCATCATCGCCACGCTCAGCACGTTCGGCATCCAGGTCACTCCAGGGCCGATCACCCGTGGCCCCACCATTTCCCGGTACGAAATTTATCCCAGCGAAGGCCTGCGAGTGAACCGCATCTCGGCGCTGGAGGCCGACCTCGCCCGCGCCACCCGCGCCGAGCGCATCAACATTCTGGCACCCATTCCTGGAAAGGACACCGTCGGTATCGAGATCGCCAATAATGAAAAGGTCGCGGTTCCGCTCCGTGAGCTTTTGGAGGACGACACCTTCGCCCACACCAAGGCGAAGCTCCCGCTCGCCCTCGGCAAGGACGTTTACGGGAATACCATCATCGCTGACCTTGCTGCGATGCCGCATCTGCTCGTAGCGGGTGCCACGGGCTCCGGCAAATCCGTTTGTATCAACTCCATCATCGGCAGCCTGCTCTTTCAGTTCACGCCCCAGCAGCTTCGTTTCATCATGATTGACCCGAAGGTCGTCGAGATGCAGACCTACAATGACCTCCCGCACCTTGTCGTGCCAGTCGTCACCGACCCGAAGAAGGTCATCATGGCGCTGCGCTGGGTGGTGAATGAAATGGAGCACCGCTACCGGCTCTTCGCCACCGAGGGCGTCCGGAACTTCGAGTCCTTCAACAACCGTAATAGCCGCCCCCAGGCTATCGCTGCTGCGGCGGAAAAGGAGAAACTCAAGAGCGCTGCCAGGACAGCCCGATCCGGCAAAGATTCCACGGTTGGCCTGCCTCTCTTCGACGCCTCCGCACCTTCCCCTGAGCCAGCATCGCTGGTTCCTGCGGCAGACGACGACGGCACTTACGTTTTTCTCGACCAGCCCCCAGACGAGCCGCTACCCGTTGAAGATGAAGCCCTCGTCATGCATCAAGTCGCCCTGGAGCCCGCCGCTTCGGATGAAATCTGGGACGACAGCGCCCTTCTCGCCGAGGAGGAAGCCGATGACGAGCCATCCATGCCCGACAGCATCCCCTACATCGTCGTTATTATTGACGAACTCGCCGATCTCATGCAGACCGCGCCTGCTGACATGGAGCAACTCATTCAGCGCATCGCCCAAAAGGCGCGCGCGGCGGGCATTCACATGATTCTCGCCACGCAGACGCCGCGTGCGGAAGTCATCACCGGCAACATTAAGGCCAATATTCCCTGCCGCATCGCCTTCCAGGTCAGCAGCGCCCTCGACAGCCGCGTCATTCTTGACACCAAGGGTGCCGAAAAACTCGTGGGCAAAGGGGATATGCTCTATCTACCGCCCGGCAGCAGCAAGCTCTGCCGCGCCCAGGGTGCCTTCGTCACGGATGACGAAATTGCCGCTCTCGTCGCCCACTGTAACGAGCAGGCCAAGCCCACCTTCGATAAATCCGTCCAGGCGTCCCTCGGAGATGGCCCGAAGGAGGTCGAAGAACTCAGCGACGAAGACGAGGAGGCTCTGGAACGGTGTATCGAAGTCATCCTCGTGGAGCGAAAAGCGAGCACCAGCCTGCTTCAGCGCAGGCTGCGTCTCGGGTACGGCAGGGCCGCCCGCATGATGGATCTTCTCGAGCAGCGCGGCTTTATCGGACCTGGGGATGGAGCCAAGCCGCGAGAAGTCCTCATCGCTCCGGACGATGATCAGGACTAATGATTTCAGGCCGCGGGCGTGAGACGTGGACGGAGTGTCCTGGTCCCGGAACCTTGAGATTCGGTAACGGAAGCCGCCTTTGATTGCCGACTCGGAGTAAGGGATCGTCTGCCTGAAAAGTATCGAATGGCCATTACAGACGGTTTTGCCGACGGCTGGAGATTCCAGGGTGCGGGCAGGGCGGGGGCTTGCGATTGGGGTGAACAACGGCTGGAAAAAGTAGCGGCGAAAAGAAAGTTTTATTGACACCGGTGTGATTTTTCTGCAATGGTGGCCGAAATTCCTACCCTGTGAATTCTACCAATCACAACCGGTTTGACCTTGAGTCGCTGGAGCCGCGGCTGCTGCTGTCGGCGGATGGGCTTGGCGTGGGGGCGTTGCATGACTCGGCGCAGGATGAACTGGAGCGGCCCTTGGCGGTGGTGGAAGTGGCGGCGGGGTATGAAAGTTGTGTGGCGGGGGCAGGGGATGAGGACTCGATTTTTGGGGACTTTGAGGTGGAGGTTTCACTGGGGGAGGAGACGGCGGATGAGGTGAAGGTGGATGAGCGGGCGGGGCAGGATGGCGCAGATTTAGACGTGACATTGACGGCGGTCGAAATGGTGACAGTGCCGGCTGATGAGTCGGGCGGGGCAGGGGAGGAAAGAGCGGCGGTGGTGGAGGCGACGCAGTCTTATAATAGTGAAGTGGTGCCCGATGGGGCGGCGGATGAGGCAGTGCCGATGGGGCTGGAAGGCTCCGGCGACCCGACGACTGAGATCATGGTGGAGACTCTCCATGCGGCAAACGGACCTCCAGCGGATCAGGCGGGTACCGACGCTTCTGGCGGTGAACGCATTCTCAATCTGAACCAGGAGACTGCACAAAACATTGGAAATCAACTAGTCATCCATGAGGGGGAAACTCTCAAAGGGACTTGGGCGGCGGATATTGCGCTGATCCAGAATGGCGGAAGGGTGTCGCCGGGGAATTCTCCGGGTATTCAGAGTGTGGCGACCTACACACTTTTGAGCGGGGAGTTGGAGATGGAGATCGCTGGAGCGCCGGGACCGGGCATGACTGGCGCTGGCGTGACGTATGACCAACTTCAGGTGACGGGGCTGGCGACACTGGGAGGAAGCGGTCGGCTGAGGATCACGATACTGGGCGGATATGTCCCGGTTTTGGGGGCTGCGTATCCGATCATCACATGGGGCAGCCATGCGGGTCAGTTTGAGAATTACCTGGGAACGGCGTCGGCTGGCAATGACCGGTCGTTCGTGATGAGCTACACGGGGGCGGGTCTGACGGTGACGGTGACGGCGACGCCAAATACCTACGATTTGGTGAAGGCGGATGTGGAAGGAGTGATCAATCAGTTGGGTGAGTTGGGCGAAAAACTGGATGCGGCTGGCGATTTTGCAGAGACCCTGCCGTTCATCGGCGAGAGTGTCGGGAGCCTGGTGGCGACGGTTTCGGCCATTCAGGGGGTGCTCCTGGACAAGCTGAATGACTTGGGTGCCGGGCTGAGTTTGGCGGACGTGACCGCGTATCTAGAGGGCTTGGAGGGGACGGTGCTCATGGGCTACACGATGCATGTGGAGGGGATCATCGGGACATTCGGGGCGACGACGGCGCAGCCCTTCAGTTGGAAATATGATATTTTCTTCACACGGACGGATACGGTGAATTATGACCTCGGGGACAACGTGGCGTTCGGCGGCGTGGTCTCGGGGGCGGCGACCGGGTCGGTAACGAGTCGGTTTGATTTGGACTTCGCTTTCGGCAAGGACGGGGGCGGGGCGTATGTCAGTCTGGAGGAGTTTAAGGCCTGCGTGGACTTGAATACGGCACCGAGCATCTCGGTGGCTTTCGGCGCGCCGATCGGACTGACGGTGGCGGCGAATGGGACCGCGGTGCTCAATGCCTGCCTGACCATCGCCCCGAATGCCGGGATTCTGACCAGCGGGAAGATTTACCTCGCCACGCTGACCGGGCTGGGAGACGGCAGCGCGTCGGTGATCACCAATTTCACTTGGACGCCGACGGCTTCGATCAATGTGGACCTGACGCTGACGGGCACTTCCTCCATCAACTTGGGGGCGGGGATCGTCATCGGAGGGGGGGGCAATGCTCACCTGAAGATCGTGGGCAGCGACCTCTTTAATACCGCGCCGGATGTGGACATTGATTTCACCGGGGCGTCGGTCATGCTGACGATGCCGGGGTTGCCGAGCATTAAGGGCAGCTTCGACATCAACACGGACGGCGCGCTTACCTATATAGACGTCGGCATTACGGAACTGAAGATGCTGGTGGGGGCGACGCAAATTGTGAACATGACCGGGACGGCCTCGCTGGTGTATGGGGACAGTCAGATCGCCGGGAAGGCGGACCTGACGCTGGGGTCCGGCCCGGTGCTGCCGAATCTGACGATCACGGGCGGCGTCTGGCATTTTGAACTGAACACGGGCAATGCGCCGGCGACGGTTCCTTATGATGGCGGGACGGTGGAGTTGCCCGCCGGTCCGTATCTGCGCGTGGAGGCCGACGGGGCGGCGGTGGGCTTCACGATCAACCCGACTTTCTCCCTGAGCGGGAATTTCGTCTTTGAGAAGAGCGGCTCGGATGTTGCGGTGGGGGCCAGCGATGTGAGCTTCAACTTCACGGACGGCACGAACACGCTGATGAGCATCACGGAGGGCGTTGGCGGCTTCATTATTAAATCCAACGGCATCGCCGGGATGCTTCAGGGGACTTTCGCCGAGAATATCCCTGTGGTGGACGTGAGCGGAACGTTTGGCGTGGAGTTCAATACGACGGGGGTCGAGATTGATACGACGATCACCGTGGACGGCGGAAGTGTCGCCATTGATACCGACCCCGGCACTTACCTCCAAATTTGGGGCGATGACACGGTCGTGGAAGTGCTCGGTGTGGGGATGTCGGGGAATTTCTTCTTTGAGAACCGGGAGACGACGACCGGTGGCGAGCGGGTGATCACGGTGGCGGTGACGAACCTGAATTTCAATTTCGCGGACCTTACGACGGACTTGGTGTCGCTGACGAACGGCACGGGTGCCTTTATTATTACCAACACGGGTATGGCGGGCACGGCGAGCATCACCTACGCGGTGGATGTATTCGGACTGGCCGCGGCATCTGGAACGGGGACGGTGATGATAAACCAATTGGCGACGCCGGTGACGGAGACGGTGAACATCGGCGGGGCGAATGTGAACATCGCCATGCCGGGCGGGCCTTATCTGCGCGTGGATACCGTCGGGACAGTGCTTTCGATCCTGAACAGCGACCTGACGGGCAATTTCTCCTACGAGCAGAAGACGACCGGCGACGGCGATGAAGTGGTGAGCGTGGCGGTGACGAATGCCAGCATGAGTCTGAAGCAGGGCGGGACGAATTTAATGACGCTGACCGGCGGCGCGGGATATTTCATCTTCTCGGACGGCGGCATGGCTGGCACGGCCAGCGGCACGATCACGGAGTCGCTCGGCTTCCTCACGATGAGCGGCACGCTGTCGCTGGCGATCAACAACACGGATGCGGCGGTGAATGAAAGCTACACGCTCAATGGCATCACGCAGACTGTGAATGTACCGGCGGGGCCGTATCTGAAATTCACAGGGGACAACATCGCGCTGACGATGACCGTGGGCGGCGGGATCGGCAGCATCACCGTGACGGGCGACTTTGGCTTTGAGCAGAAGTCCACGACTACGCTTGGCGTGACGACACTGGACTATATAAAGATCGGCGCGACGGATGTGGATGTGGACATCACGGCGGTGGGGATCAGGTTGGAAGCGCGCGATGGCGAAGGCGGCTTTGTTTTGAAGACGAGCGGCTTCGCTGGCGAGGCCACGCTGGGCAGCCTGGCGCTGGAAGATGCGGTATCTGGGCTGGCTCCGACTTTCATGTCCATCGTGGCGACGGACATGGTCTTCCGCATTAACACGACCGGCGGGGTGGTGAATGAAACGGTCAGCGTTTCTTCCACGGAGGATGTGGTCCTCGACTTCACCGACGACTACTACTGGAACTACGTCGGAGTAGGCGGCGCGGTGGCAGTGACGCTGTCGAGCTTTGCGGACTTCAGCGGGAATCTGAACTTTGAACTGTTTGACGTGGCGACCGTTGATACGATCCGTATCGCGGCGTCGGACGTGAGCATGGCCTTCACCATCGCAGGGGGCGATCCGCTGGTGAGCTTCTTCAATGGCGAGGGCGGTTTCGTCATCAAGAACACGGGCATCGCCGGTACGGCCAGCCTCCAGTTCCAGACTGGCTATGTGAATGTCAGCGGCACGATCCTG
Source organism: Verrucomicrobiota bacterium (assembly GCA_031429155.1). GTDB lineage: Bacteria > Verrucomicrobiota > Verrucomicrobiia > Verrucomicrobiales > V1-33 > V1-33. Next base: position 10,005 of record JANOZA010000855.1, read on the forward strand.
CTGGAACTCAACACCACGGCGGCAGCGGCGAACTACACTTGGACCCCGCCCACCGGCCCGGCGATCAGCTTCAACCTGACGACGCCAAACTACCTGCGCATTTGCGTGAATGGCACCGTCGGCGTGGGCACGATCAGCATCCCGGTGAACTTCACGATTGAGCAGGTCGGCACGGATGTCGTCTTTAAGACCAAAGGCGGTGTGCCCCAGGTGATCTTCACGCTCGACTCCACCGGCACTTTCATCCCCGGCGCTTACTGGACGGGCTTGGGTCTCGGCGTGGACTTCGATTTCGCCAATCCGAGCCCGGAGGAAATCCTGACCTTCCTCCAGCGCCTCGGGAACTGGTTCAACCTGCTCGGCGGCAGCGACCTCTTTGATGTGGTCATTCCGTTCTCCGGCGGCACGACGCTGGGCGAGGCCGTGGATTGGGTGACGGCCTTCGTGGATGTCTTCTACAGCAAGCTGGTGAGCACGGAAGTCGCGGTGCCGCTCCCGGGCGTGGTCGTTCCTGCGGCTGGCCCGGCCGCCTCGTTCACCATCACCCTGAGCAGCGACCCGACTCCTTACCTTGTCACCACCGCGGCCTATGTCGGCGGCCTCAACGGGCTCATTGCGGCAATCAACACAGCGATCATGGGCGTGGTCGGGCTCGCTGGCAGGATTGAAGCCCGGCCCAGCCGCGACGGCCTGCTCTCGCTGGCCCTGACAGAGTCGGAAATCGCCGCCGGCACGCTCAGCTTTGCGCTCACCGGAGGCAGCGGATCGCTCATCACCGCGGGTCTCCCGGCCACGACGAACAGTCAGACGATCTCCCGCTACACGCTGGAGCAGTTCCCCCTCGAGCTGAGCACCCTCCTTGGCCTCGGAACGCCGATCACCTACGACCCGATGCAAAAGCTCTACATCTTCCCGGTGGAAGTGGAAGTCGCGGGTACGGCGTTTGATGTGGACTTTGATTTCGGCGAGGAGATCGGGCCGCTCGGCACGGCATCGCTTTCGGGCACCATGAATTTCGTGCCGAAGGTGACCTTCAAGTTCGGCCTCGGGCTCGACCTGAATCCCGCCGACATTCCGCGGGTTTTCAGCAGCCAGTATATTCCGGTGCCGAGCAATGGCCGGATCACTTCCAGCCTGACGTTTAAGCTCCACCTGAACAACAGTTCGGTGCCGATCACCGTGTCGCTGGCGAAGTCGGCCACAAACACGAACACCTCGGTGGCGGATCTGGCGGCGGATTTGAATGCCGCGCTGACGGCGGCGGCGAACTACACGCCACCGGGCGGCGTGCCGACGGACCTGCTGCAGTTGGTGCGCTTTGATTCCGGTGGCACCGTGCTGGTGCTCTCCGGCGTGAACGAAGACTATGATCAGGACGGCAAACGCGACACTTCGGAAGACACCATCATCGTCAATGGCTACCTTGATGACGGCGAAGACGCGGACGGTGACGGCAACTTTGACGTGAATGAGCCTGACTGGGACAGCGACTCAGTGCTCGACAATCGCGTCGGCCAGGTGAACCAGATTCGAATCACCGTGGATCAATACAGCACCTTTGCCACGGAGCTGGGCTTCGGCGACATAATCGTGAACACGGCGACGGTGGATTATCCTTACGGCTCTTATGAGAGCATAGGCAATGCGCCGATGAAGGGCTTCTTCCTCGAAAATGTGGAAATGTCGGCCAGTCTCGACATCAACACGCCCGCTCCTTACATCGAAGGCAATCTCGTTTTCGGATTCCTCGAAGTCCTCGTCTCCCACGGCGAGGTCTATACTGACAACCCCGCAAACCCCGACGACGCCATGATGGCCACGGTCGGCATTCGCGATCCCACGACCGGCAATCAGCGCTTCTATATGCCGGCGTTGATGGATGTGCTCGGCGACCTGGGCACTTACGTTGACTTCTCCCTCACCGGCGGCATTTACGCGGGACTCAAGAACATCTCCGCAGAGGTCGGCGGCGTGAACATTCTCAACAGCGGTGAGATCAGCGTGTGGATCCCGGACATCAACATCCTGACGCTGAACGAAAACGTCTATGACGTGAACAATGCGGCGGCGAATACCGGAACATTCCTCACCTACCCCGATGCGGGGCTCAAAGGCGGGTTCAGCTTTGAGCAGATCACTTTCAACGACATCCTGCACGGCCTGAATGCGGTGGTGGACAAGCTGAGCGAGTTCAGCGCCTTCTCCTTCCTCGACGAGAAGATTCCGTTCATTGATCTGAGCCTGAACGATCTCGTGGATTATGCGGTGCAGTTTGGCGACTTGGTGGATGCTCTGGCCAATGGCGATGCCAGCAACATTCAGGAGATGCTCGAAGTCCTGGAAGACAGCATCGAGAGCCTGTTCCACCTCGATCCCGATGACTTCTCCATCACCTACGACACGAACTCGATCAACTACGGCAGCGGCGTATCGAGCGATGTGCTCACCCACAACGGCGGGCCTGGAGTCGGGGCATGGGTGACATTTGACCCCGGCGGCCTCAACAACGCCTTTACCGTCACCCGCGATGTGAACGGCGTGGCATGGAACAACAGCCTCCTGCGCATTGAAGGGTCCAGCACCGTCAGTGGTAATCTGGCGACGGCTTCATGGGATCCGGTGAGCAAGATCATCACCATCCTCATTGATCCCGGCAACACGACAGCCGGGGCCATCGTCTCGGCGATCAACTCGCAAATCGGCGGTGCCTGGACGGCGGTGAATTTCGCGGGCAACGATGGCACAGGCACGGTGCGGACCAACGCCCTCAAGTTCCACTGGGAGTGGTCCACAGGCGTTGCACAGGAAATCCCGCTGCATCTCGACATCGCGGAACTCCTCGAAGGCCTCGGCGGCGACAATCCCGGCGTGCAGGCATTCCTTTCCGCCGCGTCGTCCATCCTTCACGTCTCCGGCAGCGGACTGCTCAATGTCAGCGCCGGAGCCGAGGTGAATCTTGATTTTGGTCTCGACCTCACGGACCCGACAACGGTGGAGGCCTTCCTCTACGACACCACGGGCGTCACGCTGGAGGCGAAAGTGACCATCACGGACCTGGAATTTGATGCCGCCATCGGCGCGCTCGGCGTTTTTGTCCGCGGCGGTGAAGTGACCTTCGACTATGACGGGGAAGGGTCCAGCACCGAAAGCGCCCAGATCACGCTGGGTCTCAAGGACCGCGACGGCGATGGCCGTCACTACTTTGATTCTTCGTTCCTCAGCCTCGATAACATTGGCGTCACGGCGCACGCTGGCATCTACGCGGAGCTGCCGCTGTTCGCGCCGGTGGATTCCCTTCCTGTTGGCCTCAGCACTCTGGATGGCAATGGCGACGGCTTTGCCGACAACTCGCTGGGCGTGAGCATTCCCGATCTCGTCCGCCTCCTGCTCGGCGACACCACCGCGCTCTACACCACGAATGCCGCTGAGCGGGCGGATATGATCTTCGCCGGGGCGAATAACGACATCCGTCTCGATGTCGCGAATGGCTCCGGCCTGAGCGACATCAAGATCACGTTCAGTGACACGGGCTCGCTTTCCGCAGATTACCTCGCTGGATCGAATGAGATCGTGTTCGGCATAGACAGCGGTGTGACCACGGCAGCGCAATTGCTGGCCTTCATCGCAGTCCCCGGCATCACCAACAATCCGGGTGGTCTGACTTGGAGCCTCGCTGCCAGTGATGCTGGGAATACCGGCCTCGGCACGCTGGCCAAGATCACCATCGCCGCGCCGGACCTCAGCGAGCTTTTCGCGGACCTCGATCTTTGCACTATCATTGACAGCTCCGTCGGTCCGCTGCTCGATGGCCTCGACGAGACGCTCGGAGACATCCAGCAGGCGCTGGAGGAAACAGTGCTCAACACCAATCTGCCGCTCATCGGTGGCGGCCTCGCCGGCGCGGCTTCCTTCATCGAAGACTTCCGCAACGGCCTGCTCGGCGAACTCCGCGCCCGCATCAATGCCGCCAACGGCAGCGCCATCGGCGCACTGGAGGACGCTATTAAGGAGGGTATCTGGAATTCCCTCGGGCCCGATGGGCTGAACCTGCTCGTGAATTTCGATGACGGCACTGACTTTGCCGCCGACGCCACCTTCGATGACTTGGACGTGACGCTTTCCTGCGACGACGGCCTCGTGGTGAATCTCCGGCTCAAGAAGTTCCTCGCCTTCCTCGACACCTCGGCGAACCCCATTGATTTCGAGATCGGCGTGCCGGGCTTTGGCCTGGAAGTGGACGGCAACGTCGTGCTCGGCATCGGCTTCGATCTGCGCCTCGTCTTCGGCTTCAACAAGACCGACGGCTTCTACCTCGGCACCGAAGGCGGCATGGAAGACCCAGAACTGGTGCTCGAATTCAGCGCCACCATTCCTGGTCTGCATGCTGGCGGCAGTATATTCTTCCTCCAGCTCGACGTGATGGATGATCCCGATGCGCCGAGCCATTTCACCGGCGGCTTCTATGTGGACCTGATGGACCCGAACGGGGACGGGAAGCTGACGTTCGCCGAACTAAGCTCGGCAAACTTTGAGGACATCATCCACGGCGAACTCTCCGCAGAGGCTGATCTGAATCTCGACATCGCGGCCAGCTTCGGCGGCAATGCCAATTTCCCGCGCCTGCTGGCGGATTTCCATCTCGGCTGGGAATGGTCGTTGAGCGAAGGTTCCAGTGATCCGGTCATTGAGTTCAACAACCTGCGTCTCGACCTCGGCACTTTCATTTCCGACGTGCTCGGCCCGATCCTCGAAGAGGTGCAAAAGATCACGCAGCCGCTCCAGCCGATCATTGATATCGCGACCTTCAGGCTGCCGATCTTCAGCGAACTTGCGGGCAAGGACATTACCTTGCTCGACATCGCGCAAGGCTTTGGCTATCTTGATCCCGAGACGCGGAAGTTCATCGAGGACGTGATCGCCGTCGTGGAACTCATCAACAGCATCCCGACCGGCAGCGGCAGCATCTACATTCCGCTCGGTGCCTTCTCCATGCTCACCAATGAGGACGGCGAGTATGACACCAACCCGCTGGGCAATCTGTCGGACATTGATCTGGATAGCGAACTCGCCAATCTCGGTAGCGAGTCCACGGCTACCGGCACACAGATTTCGCAGACGACCGGCTTTGTGGACGGCGCGAATGCGATGGATGGATTCAGCCTGCCCTGGCTGAAGAACCCCAGCGAAATATTCGGCCTGTTCACCGGCAAGCCGGTCCGCCTTGTGGAGTGGCAACTGCCTACCTTTGCGTTTGAGTTCACTTATACGCAAAAGCTGCCGATCTATCCGCCACTATACGCTCAGTTTGGCGGCACGGTCGGTGCTTATATCAACATCGGCGTCGGTTTCGACACTTACGGCATTCAGAAGTTCATCGAAAACGGAGCGAAAGACGTCGCTCAGATTTTCGAGGGCTTCTATATCGCCGACTACGATGCCGAGGGCAATGAGCGGGCGGAGTTGACGCTGAGAGGCGAAATCTTTGCGGGCGTCAGCCTCAGCATCGGGCCGGTGGAAGTCGGCGTGCAGGGCGGCCTGGGAGTTGAAGTCACCTTTGACCTCAACGACATCGAAAAAGACGGCCGCGTGCGCATCGGTGAACTCATCGCCCTCGCCGAGCAGGATCCGCGCTGCATTTTCGACATCCACGGACGCGTGTATCTTTTCCTCGAAGCCTTCCTCAAGGTGGACCTGCTGCTCTTCAAGATAGACAAGACATGGCGCTTCGGGGAGTTCACGCTGTTCGAGTTTGAGAGCGTCTGCCCCGTTCCGGTGCTGGCTAGCGTCACGGGCGGCGTGCTGACGATCCACGTCGGCCTGAATGCGGGCCTCCGCCTGGAAATTGACACCAACGACAACAGCGAGACCTTTGTCATCCAGCACGTCAGCGGCGCGCAGGGCACGGAGACGGTTTCTGTCCAGTGGGGCAACTACACGCAGACCTTCGGCCCAGGCAGTGCGGATCATCCGGAAGCTTTCGACTCCATCGTGGCGCACCTCGGGGAAGGGAATGACTACCTTGATCTCGGCACTGCGGTGACCACGGCCACCATCACCGGCGGGGCGGGGAATGACACGATCCTGCTCGGTGTAGGCATCACTTCCACGGCCAAAGGTGAGGACGGCGACGACATTATCACCGCCGGCTCGGATGATGTGCTGATCGCCACGGGCGTCATCATCGAAGGCGGCAACGGCGCGGACCTGCTCACCGGCGTGAAGACTGCCATCACCATCAAGGGCGACGGCGGCAGTGACAAGATTTACGGCACGCCGGGCAACGACACGCTCGAAGGCGGCGACGGTGCAGACCTCATTTATGCCTACGGCGGCGATGACATCATCAAAGGCGAGGCCGGCAATGACACGATCTATGCCGACAGCGGCGCCGACACGGTAGAGGGCGGCGACGGCAATGACCTCGTCGAGGGCGGATTGGGGAATAACCGGATCCACGGCGGCAGCGGCAGCGACCGACTCTATGGGGGCTCGGACCATGACTTGATCGTTGGCGGCACGGGCGACGACGAAATGTATGGCTATGGCGGCGTGGACCTGCTGGTGGGCGATGACTTCAACTGGACCGCTTTCACCGCAGCGAACATGAACAGCCTGGTGCTGGCCGGCAGCGCGGGAGGGAGCTTCGCCCTCCAGGATATCACCGGCAGCGGGAATGACAAGATCATCGGCGGCGGCAGCTACGATGTGATCTTTGGCGGCGACGGCGATGACTACCTCTTCGGCGGCAATCTCTTCACCTCCGGGGTTTCCCAACCCATTGAGGAGGACGACAACGACTTTATTGATGGCGGTCGCGGCGATGATGAAATCTTCGGCGACGACAGCCTCGGCAAGACCGGGGACCGCATCACCGGCATTTCCATTGAAGGCGTCGTCTTCCACGACCTCAATCTCACCAACCTTTACGATGGCGATCCGGACCTCGACGACAGCGACCGCGGGCTGGCGGGGGTGATCGTGAAGCTTTATAAAGGCAGCGATGACTCGCTCTTCTCCGAGACCGTGACCGACAGCGCGGGCCGCTGGCAGTTGCTGGGCCTCGACCCTCTCAGCTATTATCTGAAATTCATCAGCCCGATTGGCTACACGGTGGTGACAATCAATGCCGGCTCGGCGCTGGGTCTGGATGACATCAACGAGCCGGGCGATGACAGCGATGTTTATCAGGAGAGCATCACCCCGGCTGGCGCTGTCACCGCGAGGACGGCGGCCTTCGACCTCGGCTACGATGAAGCCGAGACGACCATAACTGCCGGCTACGCGGGCGATCCGACGCTGACCATTTACAACGAGGCCGTCTATGAGCGCAGCGAGGGCCAGACCAATTCCGCGACCTTTACGCTGACGCTCAGCGGCCCGTCCGGAGTCGCAATCACGCTCGACTACCACACGCTGGATGGCGATGCGGGCATGGTCACGCCGGCCTACGAAAAGGCGCTGAACGCCGACAATGATTACGAGCCGATCATCGCCGGCATGGTGACTTTCCAGCCGGGCGAGATCAGCAAGACGATTACGGTCATCATCAACGGCGACTCGAAGTTTGAACTGCATGAGGGCTTCTTCCTCATCATCGAGCCGCAGGTGCCGTCACAGCTTTATACTTCGCCGACGAGCATCTCGACCAAGCAGACAATCATCAATGACGACGCCGCGCCGAGCATTACCATCACGGACGTGACGATCAGCGAGCCGGCCACGGCGCTCGATCTGGCGGAGATGCGCTTCACGGTGCGGCTGTCGAACCAACACTGGGCGGGCCTCGTGAAGGTGGACTACCTCACGACGGATGCCTCGGTGCTCGACGGCGATGCTGTAGGCCACTCGGCTACGGCTGGTGCGGCGAAGGACTACATCGCCCAGGGACCAACGACGCTGACTTTCGGTGCCGGCGAGGTGGAGAAGATCATCACCATACTGGTCAATCTCGACAACATTGATGAGTATGATGAGGCGTTCTACGTGAACCTCTTCAATCCGGTCTTCTCCACCATCGGCGATGACCGCGGCTATGGCATCATCCTGGATACCGACGCCGCGCCGACGGTTTTGATCAAGCCATTCATCATGGATGCCGACCCCAGCGGTCAGAGCACGACGGTCTTTGAACTGCACACCGAGTCCACGATGGCGCTGTTTGATGTGATTATCACCGGGGCCACGGAAAAGACGATCACGGTCAACTGGAGCACTGCTCGCGGCACCGCGGAACCGGGCTTTGGAATTGCGGTGGGCGACTACTTCGATCCCGCGACCAGCGACACCGCTGACGAAGCCGCCACCAGCGACACCACGCTCGTCTTCGCGCCGAATGGAATGCTGACGCAGACGAAGCAAATCAGCGTCGAGGTGCAGGGCGACACCCTTGATGAGGACGTGGAAGAGCACTTCTACGTGAACCTACTCACCGCGGACGGGGCCACGATCACGCAAAACCACGGCGTCGTCCGCATTCTTGATGACGACGGCCCCGGCGGTTCCGGAGGGCCATACGATGTGCGATTCGCCCGCGCCAATTTCCAGGATTGGGAAACCGAGACGACCCATGACGGATTCCTCACACTGGTGCGCACCCCCGGCCCTGGCCAGGCCTACACCATTCTCACCGTCACCGGCGGCACGGCCACGAGCGGCGCGGACTATATCGCCACCACCAGCCAGCTCATCGTTTTCGCGGTCGGTGAATATGTGAAGCAGGTGCCAATCTCGATCATTGGCGACGAGATCAACGAGTATAACGAGACGATCACATTCAGCCTGCGCCGCCCGACCGGTGCTCCCTCCAATGGCGTGCCCTACGTGGCGACGATGACGATCCTGGATGACGACAATGTTAGCATCTATGTCCATGCCTCCATCACCAATCAGGTGGAAGGCACTGGCGGCCATGTGTTCCACGTTCACCTGGTGGACGCGGACAATCCGGTGATCGGCGATTACAAAACCACCGAGCAGAACATCACGTTCAACTATCGGACGCTGGCCATCACTGCGACCGCCGGCAGCGATTATGTGAGCATCCCGCTCACGGCCGGCTTGTTCAATTCTCCGGCCAACTCTTTCCTGTCCATCCCCGTGACGGACGTGGGTAATGCCACGCCGGAGTTCTCGGAGGTCTTCCGCGTGCTGGTGAGCAGCGTCGTGGGTGCGAGCGTTTACGTTCCGTATGCCGACGGTGTTATCCTCGACGACGACAAGGCGCTCATCGAAGGCTACATCTTCCAGGACGACAACGAGAACGGCTATTGGGACGATGTCACGGAGTCGGCCTTCGGGGACGTGAATGTGACGATCACGGATTCCGGCGGCGGTGTTTATCCGGTCACGACCACTCCGGCGGGCTATTACTCCGCGTCCATACTGCTCGGGGATCTCACTTTCCGCGTGCTGGAGAATGACACCATCGAGGGCTGGGAAGTCACGACGGAGAATGACTCCCAATCCGCCGAGTTTGACGGCAGCGTGGGCCTCACGCCGCTGACGCCGGTGGGCTATCGCACCACGGAGGAGATCGAACTGCCGAACAGCGCAGACAGCGTGGGCCGGGGCGGCACGGATGACACGCTCTTCGGTGGCCCGGGCGATGACTACATTGATGGCGGCGCGGGCGATGATCACATCGTCGGCGGTCACTGGCAGACGGCCACGGATTCCGCGGCCCCGATCAATACCGGCACCTACGACGCGACGATCATCGCCAACTACATCAAGAACGGCCCGCCTGTTGTGCCGCCGCTCGTGCCGACTGAAATCCAGGATCCGCAAACGGCGCCGATCTGGACCGTGAATACTGCCATCGGGGCCGGCACGGGCCTGGTCAGCGGGAATATCTTCGTGGACACCAATGACTCCAGCCGCCACGACGAGGGGCTGTATCTCTTTGAAGTCGTCGTCACGCTGCTCGACTGCGATTCCAATATCATTGATGTCCAGGCGACGAGCACGGGCTTCTATGAGTTCGATGGACTCTACGAGAACGATTACTACCTGGTGTTCAGCCTGCCCGCCGGTCAGCAGTTCGTGGCCCCTAATGTAGGCGCTGACGGCGATGACAGTGATGCGGAGTATGCCGGAGCCACCGCGGCGTATCATTTCAACGTGGGCCAGGCGCGGACGAATGTGGATGTTGGTCTGGAAGTAGCCGGCTCGGCCGCCGTCGCCAGCACTTCCAGTGTGGAATTTGACCAGCCGGAATATCATGTCGTGGAAAGCGCCGGAGTCGTCACCATCACCCTGATTCGTACCAATGCCTCCACTGCCGAGGCCGTCGTTTGGTTCGCCGAAGACGGCGCTGCGCTGGAGGGCTCGAACTACACTGGCGTGCAGGGCATCGTGATTTTCGGCATCGGCGAGACGCTGGCTACTTTTGAGATTCCCATCCTCGACTCCGGTCTCCCTTCCGCCTGCGATGTGAAGGACTTTCACCTCAGCGTGCGCCGCCCGACCGGCCAGCCGATCCGCGGCGGTGAAGCCGATGTCTATATCCACGGCGAAGGCGGCATCCCGCTCACGGACGACGACACCATTCTCGGCGGCGAAGATTGGGACATCATCCTCGGCGACAGCGGCCACATCACCTCCTACGTGGTCCAGGCTCAGTTTGTGAACCCTGTGACTGACATCGAAGACAACGCGGGCATGGGGCACGACACGATCTACGGCGACAACGGCCCTGACTACATCAACAGTCAGCTCGGCAATGACCTTGTGGTCGGCGGCGAGGGCAATGATTACGTCTTCGCCGGCTACGGCGATGACCGCATCATCGTGGAACTCGACGACGACACCATTGATGGCGAGCATGGCACCGACACCATCGCCGGCGTCTCGAATCGCACCTTCATCACGCTGACCGGCGGCGCGGATCCGCAGGAACTGCGCTTCGGCACCTCGGCGGTCTTCAATGTCGCGGACAGCGTCTTCACGCTCTACAAGATCGAAAAGGCGGAAGTCTTCGGCACCCCGGGCGACGATACCATCACCATCAATACCTTCGCCGGCGAGGTCTTCGTCTTCGGCGATGACGGCAATGACGTTCTCCAGGTCCAGTCCGACGCTGCGACCATGACCGCCGCAGATGCCAGCGCGATCCAGAAGCTCATCTACCTGATCTTCTACGGCTTCAATGTGGAGGCCAATGTGACGCTCTCCACCGGCGCGGCCTATCACTTCGGTGAAATGGAAACCGTGAAGCTGACCGGCGGCCCATCCGCAAATGTTCTGGATGGCGGCGGCTGCAGCTTCGATCTCATCTTCGACGGTGCTGCGGGGAACGACACGCTCATCGGAGGCGGCGGCGATGACACCTTCCTCTTCGACCTCGATCTCGTGAACGGCGCCGACACAGTGACTGGCAACGGCGGTCTTGATACCATCAGCTTCGCGGGCAGCTCCAATACCGCCCACGCGGTCCTTGATCTCGGCAACATCGGCAGCAACCAGACGGTGCGCACCGGCTCCCTCCTCCTCAATCTCACCGCTGAAGACATCGAAGGTGCCACCGGCGGAGACGGCAACGACAACCTCACCGGCAACAGCCTCGACAACATCCTCGACGGCGGGCTCGGCGGCGACGTGCTCACCGGACGCGCCGGCAGCGAGACCTATCGCTACGACCTCGACCTCGGCCTCGTGCAGGCCGATGAGATCGTGGAAAACGGCGCTGACGCTGGCCACGACATTATTGACTTCTCCACCACCACCGGCGTGGCCGTCTCGCTGAACATGCAACTCACCGCGTTCCAGCCGGTGGGCGGCGGGCTCTCGCTCAAGATCACCGGCACCGGCGTGGATGAAGTGATCGGCGGCTCGCTGGCGGACAATATCACTGGCAACAGCGGCAACAACACCCTGCGTGGCGGCCCGGGCGATGACACGCTCTACGGTGCTCAGGGCGACGACTTCCTCGACGGCGGCGCAGGCACGGACTTGCTGGACGGCGGGGAAGACGGCGAGATCAACGGCGACAGCATCGCGGCCATCGCCAATTCCAACTTTACGCTCACGGACACCATGCTCCTGCGAAACGGCAGCGACGTGGATAACCTCTTCAATATCGAAACCGCCACCCTCACCGGCGGCGCGTCGAACAACGTCTTCACCCTCACCGGCTGGACCGGCAATGCGACCATCAATGGCAAAGGCGGCACGGACACCATCGTCTTCACCGCGGACGAAGACATGGACCTCGCTACCTCCGGCGGCACTGATGTGCTCAGCGTCGGCATCGCGCCCTTCACCTTCACCGCCTCCAATGTCGAGCGCTGGACCCTCACCGGCGGTGTGAGTGCCAACAACATTGACGCCAGCCTCTACACCCGCGCCGGCGGCTTCCTCACTTTGTCAGGCAACGGCGGCGCGGATACGATCATTGGCAGTCAGAATGACGACCTCATCAACGGCGGCAGCGGCAACGACAATCTCACCGGGGGCAGCGGCAACGACACAATCCTCGGTGGCACCGGCACGGACCGCGTGATCGAAACGACCGACCTCACTATGTGGGTCGTGAATTCCGGCCTCGAAATCACCCGTGTCGCCACCGGCGTGGAGACCGACGATCACACATCCATCGAAATACTCGACCTCAGCGGCGGAGCCGGCCCGCAGACCTTTGTTTATACCGGCTCACTGGCCAGCGTCACCGGCATCAGCTTCGCCGGCGGTCCGGGCAGCGATGTTGTGGGAGCCATTTGGAACGGCAACATGACCGCCACCAACGCCCTGATGACGCTCGACGGCGCGCCGCCCATCAGCATCTCCAACATGGAAATCGTCGCGCTCCTCGACGGCGCAGGCGATCACCTGCTGGATGCCAGCCTCTTCACCGGTGTCGGCGGCGCGTTCCTCTCCGGCGGTGGTGGCAACGACGTGCTCAAAGGCACCGGCGTCGCAGACACGCTCATCGGCAATGCCGGCAACGACAGCCTCGAGGGCTTCGGCGGCAATGACTCGCTCAACGGCGGCGACGGCGACGACACTTACCTCTTCAACACCTTCCTCGCCCTCGGCACCGACACTATCATTGACTCCGGCGGCACGGACAAACTGGACTTCTCCGCCAGCACCGTCACCAACGTTGTGAACCTCACGCTCATCGCCAATCCGGTGCATGTGAACCTCACGCTCAACTGGGCCCTCGGCACGCTCATTGAGAATCTCACCGGCGGCAGCGCCGTGGACACCTTCACCGGCGATGCCAACGCCAACGTCCTCACCGGCAACGGCGGCAACGACAACCTCAGCGGCGGCCTCGGCAATGACACTTACGTCTTCGATGTGGATACCAACCAGGGTGCCGACATTCTGACGGACACCGGCGGCGTGGACACGCTCGACTTCTCTGCCACCAGCAGCGCGAAGAATCTCACGGTGAACCTCAATCTCGGCGGCGTGCAGCAGACTGACGCCGCCACGCTCTTTCTCTCCATTACCAACGCGAGCAGCATGGAGAACGTGGTCGGCGGTGAAGGCAACGACATCCTCACCGGCAATGCCGCGAACAACAATCTGACCGGCAATGGCGGCAACGACACCCTCACAGGCAACAACGGCAATGACACCCTCACTGGTGGGGCCGGCAACGACACTCTCCAGGGTAATGCAAACGACGACACCTACGTCTTCAACGCCGGTCTTGCTGGTCAGGGCTTGGACACCGTCAGCGACAGCGGCGGCACCGACACGCTCGACTTCTCTGCCACCTCCGGTCTCGGTATCACCTTCACGCTCGGTTCGACCGCCATTCAGACTGTCGCCCTCGCAGCCCCGACAAACCTCCGGGTGCAGTTGAATTCGGCAGCGGCTTTTGAAAACGTCATCGGCGGCAGTGGCAATGACACGCTCACCGGCAACAACCTCGTCAACACCTTCACCGGCAACGCCGGCAGTGACACCATCAACGGCTCCGTCACCGGCAATGACCGACTCGCCGAGACCCGCGATGTGGACTTCACCCTCCTCGATTTCTCCGCCACTCAGGCTCTGCTCACGGTGAACGGCATCGAGACCGACACCCTTAACAACATTCACTACGCCACCCTCACCGGCGGCGACTCCGCCAACACAATTGATGTCAGCGAATTCGGCAGCCTCGCCACCGTCGTCACCACCGCCTTCCTCAACGGCATGGGCGGCGATGACACCCTCATCGGCGGCGGCGATGCTGACCTGCTGCTCGACCATGTCATGAACTTCGACGGCGGCACCGGCGACGACACTTACGTCTTTGATCTCGCGCTCCGTTCTCTCAACACGATCACCGAAGGTGCCGGCGACCTGCATGACACCATCATCGGTGCCGGCGGCGGTCTCGTGGACCTCGCCGCCATCGTCTTCCATACGCCGGATGCCATCAACTATCCCTTCTTCCAACTCAAGTTCACCATCGCCTCCACCGTGGAGCACACGCTATGAAAACGCACTCAGCCACAGAACCAGGACGGCCCCGCGGCCCCTCGCCGGGCCTGCTGCCACGCGCGGCGTGGCTCATCGCTGCCTTCGCGGCACTCTGCTTCGCCGGCAGCGTCCGCGCGCAGGGCGGCAGTCTCATCGTCATTGATAAAATCCTCGCGGCAGAGGACAACGTGGATGTTTACGATCACGAGGGCGACCTGCCCGCCGTGATTTACATCAAAAACAACGGCACCGGCCCCGCCACCATCTCGAACTTTTCCCTCACCGATGATCAGCAGGAGCCCAGGAAATGGATTTTCCCTTCCGGTACCATCACCATCACCATCGGAGCCGGCCAGACCCTTCCGGTCTTTGCCTCGGGAAAGAATCGCCTAACATCGCCCTACGCCACGAACTTCGTCCTGCCCTGCAATTCCACCGGGTACCTTTACAACCCACAGTCAGGGCTCATCTCGCAGAAGGGAGTCTTCGGTTCCGAATGCCCGGAGTGCTTCGATTTGATCCCCGATACGGTTAACAACGCCTATCTCGTTCCCACCGCCTCCAATCCCCCTCAGACCGGCACCGACTGGCGGCTCCCGGCATTCAGCGACACCCAGTGGCCCCGCTCCTTTCCGTGCCTCGGCTACGAAAGCGATCCAATCGTGAACAACATGATCCTCTACTCCACGTTCGACACGCCGGATGTGAATGTCGCTGCCAGGACCATCACCGACGTCAGCGGTCCCGCCGTTTTCCACACCGGCACCTGGCCCGCATCGGCGGCGGCCTCGAACATCGGCATCCCCATGACCTCGCTGCCGAAGATACTGCAAAACGTAGAGTTCTACGGCATCAACAACGCCAACAGCTACGTGGAGTATGTGCATAACGCCGAACTCAATCCCCTCACCGCCAGCTATAGTTTCTCCGTCTGGTTTCGCCCCACCAACAACGACATCTCCAATGGTGAGGTCATCTTCCGCAAAGGCCGCGTCTCCACCACTGACACCACCGGCTTTGTTCTTTCCCGCGGCCCTTCCAACCAGCTTGCCTTCAGCATCTTCACGCCCGGTTCCCCCAACATCAATGTCACCACCCCGATCAATACTGCCACGCTGAACGCATGGAATCATGCAATGGTCGTCATCACGCGGACCACCACGCACACCGCGAAGATTTACCACAACGGCATTGAGAGAGCCTCCGGCAACATCCCGGCCGCCCAGTCCGTCACCGGCGGCACCACCGCCCCCAACGCCAATCTTTACCTCGCCCGCGCCATCTCCGGCGGCGGCCCCGTCAATTTCACCGGCAGAATGGACGACTTCGTTACATGGGGCCGCGCCCTGCCTCCGGCGGAGGTCACCCGCGTGTATGACACCGGCAATGCCGGCAAGAAAGTCAATGACCCCACCGCCCCCGGCGGTCCCGGAGTCCTCTTCGCCCCCTGCATCCAGACGAACGTCCAGACCGCCATGAAGAACGTCAATCCCGGCATCTACCAGCGCCTGCCATTCTTCGTGGCCAATCCTTCCGCCGTCAGTGCCATGACTTTCAAAGTGAAGTATGCCGATGGCTTCATCGCTTACATCAACGGCGTCGAAATCGCCCGCCGCAACGCGCCCACCAGCGCGGTTTGGAATTCCGCCGCCACCGCCGACAGGCCCGATGCCAGCGCCATCATCCTCGAAGAAATCCCTGTCCCCCCAGCCGCCATCGCCGCCCTCACCGTGGATGGCCAAAGCATCCTCGCCATCCACGCCATGAACTTCACGGCCAACCAGGACCGCTTCCTCATCTGCCCGGACCTTTGCTATGAAGAAATGGGCCCCGAAGACTGCTACACCACCACCAGCGGCCGGGACTTCTGGATCACCTATCCGGGCAATGCCCCTGACGACACCGCTAATCCACTCCAACTCAGCGTCTGCATCACCGGCAGTTTCGGCACTCAGGTCATCGCCACCATCCCCGGTCTCGCATGGAGCAGCGGCCTCCTCGCCCTCCCCGCCGGCGGGAGGCTGGACGTCGTCCTGCCCAAAGCCGCCAGCCTCGACAAGAGCGACACCATTGAAAACAAAGGCGTCCACATTGTCGCCAGCAAGACCGTCGCCGTGTATGGCAAGACGCGCATAGATTTCTCCACCGACACTTTCGTCGCGCACCAAATCAAGACTCTGGGCTCCAGCTACATCGTCCTCGGCTGGGGAAACAAGTGGCCCTACGCAGACCTCAACGGCTCGCAGTTCGGCATCGTTGCCACTGCCAACAACACCCACGTCACCATCAAGCCCACCGCCACCACCGGCGCGCACATCGCGGGAGTGCCCTATAATTTCATCTTCAACCAGGGCCAGACCTACCTGCTGCGGAATACCACCGACGCCGCCGACCTCACCGGCACAGAAATCACCTCCGACAGCCCTGTTGCCGTCTTCGGCGGGCACCGCTGCGCCAATGTGAACGGCGAGGTATTCTTCTGCGACACCGTGCTGGAGCAGACCCTCCCCGTCGCGCTCTGGAAGACCGAATACTGCGTCGCCCCACTCGCCACCCGCACCAGCGGCACCGAACTCATCCGCGTCGTCGCTGCGGAAAACGGCACCACCGTCTCCATCAACGGCGTCGCCCAGCCAACCGTGCTGAACAAGGGTGATAAGCAAAACTACACGCAAGCCGGCGGTGCCGTCATCACCGCCAACAAAAAAATCCTCGCCGCTCACATGTCCCGCAGTTCCGATGCCGATGGCGTCGTCAATGCCGACCCTTTCCAGATCAACGCCCAGCCCAGGACGAGTTGGCTGGCCGGCTACAAATTCTGCACCGCTCCGGCGACTGAATTCGGCACCCATTACGCCAACATCATCGCCCTGAATGGGGAGATCGCCGGCGTTGCCGTGAATCCCCTGCCGCTGGCCGATACCGGTCCTGTTGCCATCGGAGTCACGGCCTATTCCTACCGTCAGGTCACCCTCGCCGCTGGCACCACCTACACCAGCAGCGGACGCACCCACGGCCTGGAAATCTACGGATGGGGCGAATACGACTCCTACGGCCACACCGGCGGCATGGGCTTCGCCGACAGTCTGCCGCCCACCTTTACCCAGTGCCCGCCGGATATCACCATTTTCACAACTCTCATCCCTGGTGCCGGCGAACGCGCCACTATGCCCGATCTCGGCGCGCAGTTCGGCGTCACCGACAACTGCTGCCCGCTGACCACCCTTTCGATCGTACAAACTCCCGGACCCGGCACCCTTCTCGCGGTCGGTGACTACGTCGTCATCATCCAGGCCACCGACTGCAATCAGAACACCATCACCTGCGTGGTAAATGTTCACGTCCGCACCGACCCCCGCGCCGCCGCCTTCCCCACCCAGTTCGGCAATCCCGCTCTCGAAGCCACCGTCTGGGGCTGGCAGGCGGATCCTGATGGTGATGGATTGTCCAATGAAGTCGAGGATGCCCTCGGGACCAACATGGCTGTGGCTGTGTCCGGCGAGCTTTCTTCCGCGTTGAGCTTTCGTCGCGTCTCTTTTGGCAACGTGGATGGTGTCGAGGTCAGCTACCGCAAACGAAATAACAATCCGTCCTACGACTACAGCCCCGAAGGCAGCGCTGACCTGAATGGCTGGTTTAGTGGCCTCGGTCATTTCGAAGAAACCTCCATCACCCCCGATACCCTCGCTGGCTTTAACCGTGTTCGTGCTTTCAGCCACGACAGTGTTCCTTTCAGCCGCTTCTTCCTGCGCCTGATCATCCGCAGGAACTGATTCCGAAATTAGTTCCGGCTGCCGCGCTCCAGCCATTGCACTGATTTGCGAACTGGCCAGGGACTCCCGGGCGCTCAAGCCTTCGGCGCTTAGCCGTGACTGGGTATTGCCTGGTGCTCGTTTCCCTATTCACTATGTCTCCATTCCTGCTCTTCCGTCATTGTCCTGCCTGTGGAATTGCGCGCGAACCGCTGGCTGCACAACCTCTCGCGTGTGCCGCATGTGGGTTCACCCTATACCTGAACACCACTTGTGCCGCCGCCGCCTTCTTGCGCAGGCCTGATGGAAAGGTGCTCTTCATCCGGCGAGCCAAAGAGCCGGCTAAAGGAAAGCTCGCCATCCCCGGCGGATTCGTAGATGCGGGCGAGACGGCAGAGGACGGTCTGCGGCGTGAGTTCATGGAGGAGGTCGGAATTCGCGTCGCGGACATCGCATTCCTCTGCTCGCAGCCAAATCAATACCACTACAAGGGCCTCACTTATCCCGTGCTCGATTTCTTCTTTACTGCCAATGCCACGGGCGGGGAAAAGCCGGAGGCGCTCGACGCCGTCGAGAGCTGCTGCTGGCTCAATCCTGCGGACGTCAATCCGGAGGAGATTGCCTTCCCCTCAATGGTTCATGCGCTCGCGCTCTATCTGGAGCGGAATTCAGTTTGAGAGGACTTTTCAGTTTTCAGTCTTTGGTTTTCGGTGTGGGTGGATGCAACTGCCTGCCGCAACCTGAACACCGATAACTCCATCGAAGCGCGCGAGCGCCGCACCTTCCAGCTTGAACGCTGGAGGTCGGCCTGCATGGGGATACTGGAGACGGCTGGCGCTACGTTTCTGATCCTGATCGCGGGCCGGTGGTTCGACAGCGGTCCGGCGGTGAAGTCCCTGCTTCAGGCCAGCGGGAGCGTGGGGTTGTTGCTGACGCCGCTGGTGCTGGAGTGGGCTTCGCGGCGGGCAGGAGGGGCTGCGCGATCGGCTGCGGTGTTGTTCATCATTGCTGCTGCGGCGGTGCTGACGGCGGCACTGGCGACGCGCGATCATGTGGAGATTTACGTCGCCGGTTGTATGCTCGGATTTGTCTGTGTGGCGGGAGCGACACCGCTGTTTGCGAGCATTTACGAGAGTAACTACCGCGCGGACCGGCGGGGTGATTTGTTTTCGCGCAATGTGGTGGTGCGCATCCTGGCGAGTGTGGCCTTTGCCGGTGCGGGAGGCGCTTTGCTCAAGTACGACATCGCCAACTGGAGATGGATTCTCGCGGCCTATGGACTGGCCCTGCTGGGTGGCGCAGCGTGCCTGCGGCATAGTCCGCCGGTGAAGGTGGAGACCAGTGAGGGCACTCATCCGTTGAGGGCGTTCGTGCATGTGAAGAGTGACAAGGTATTCCGCTGGACGCTGGTGAGTTGGATGCTGATGGGCTTTGCGAATCTGGCAATGCTGGCTCTGCGCGTGGATTACCTCGCCTCAGAAAAGTACGGTCTGCGGCTCGATGCGACGACGGTGGCGCTGCTGACCGGCATCGTGCCAAACATTGCGCGCCTGGCGTGTACCCGCATGTGGGGACGGCTGTTCGACCGGGTGAATTTCTTTACGCTCCGCATCGTGCTCAATTCCGGCATCATGCTCAGTATTATCTCGTTCTTCACCGGTGCGGGAACTGTGGGGTTGTATGCAGGCGCGGTGCTCTTCGGTATTAGTCTAGCCGGTGCCGATGTCGCGTGGTCACTGTGGGTGACGAAAGTCGCTCCTCCGGGGCTCGCCGGCGAATATATGACGGTCCACACATTCCTTACCGGTGTCCGCGGAGTCATCGCTCCTTTCGCGGCGTTTTATATGGCAGAGCACTTTGGCATTCCGGCGACGGCAATTGGAATGGCCGGACTGATCGTGCTCGCCACCCTGCTTCTCGTTCGGGAGCGGCGGCGATAGACTCAATTCGGCCAGGCGCGGAACGAACGGACCCGGTAGAACCGGCGAGCGTCTGTGAGCGCGGCAGGGTCGGTGAATTCTGTGAGTGAGCCTGTCGCCTGCAGCGTGGCCAGAGGTGACCATGCGACGGCGGTGAGATCGGAGGAAGACTCGAGGAAGTACCAGCTTACGGGATCCGATTGCCAGCGCAGCCGCAGGCCGGCCGGTTGCAGGCTTATGGGTTCCCACGGCGTCGCTGCGGGAGGCGATAGAATGTTACGCACGATGCGGACCACACCGGAGTCGTTGGAGGCGATGAGCACATCGCCCGTGCGGCTGACGGAGACAGAACGGGGCTCGGACATGATGATTCCTGCAGTGGGCACATCCACGGGGTTCCGGTTATCCACGTTGGCGCTGTTGCCCTGCACGAACATCCACGCCCTGCCGCCGGTATCAATATACCAAACGTCGCCGCCCTTGTGTGTGGCGACGAAGTATCCGCCGAGAGGGTGGAAGGCCACGCCCCGGGGCTCGAGGAGTCCTACCTGCGTGGCGAGGAGTCCGCTGGAGGCCGGGCCGCTGTCAGTAGCGATAGCGCTGCCGAGACCAGCTACCCGCAGGGAATCTGTGAACGCGCCTCCACCGTAGCCGGCTGGCACACGATAGACTCCGTTATTGGTGCGGTCGCTGATGTAAATATTGCCGGCTGCATCCACATCAATGTTGCCGGTTTGGGCGAAGCCGGTGGCGACATTCACGCCGGGGCCGTTGCCCATCGCTGGTGTCCAGCGCTTCAGGGCGGTTCCGGTGCAGTAATAAATGAGTTGGCCGTCGCGGCGCACCCATAGACCGCGGTTCAGGGTGACGGCGTCAGTAATGACGGTGGTGAGCTGACCGGCGGTATCCACCCGGCGGACTCGAAAGTTGCCGCTGTCGAGGATGTAGAAACTGCCGTCGGGCATGGCATACGCGTGTTGCGGGCCGTTGAGCAGGCATGCCCGGGCGTCGCCGTCTCCGTTGAAGCCGGCGTTGGGCGAGGATTCGTTCAGATTCCTCCCGGCTACGGTGTGAAGGGTGCCGTCAGTATCCACGCGGCGGATGGCGTGGGCATTCTTGTCCGCGATAAAGATGCGGCCATTCAGGTCCATCGTCGCCATGTGAGGCTCGGAAAGTTCCGCTGCCAGGGCGCTCAGTCCTTCTGCATTGTTCCACTCGTTGGGATTACCATTCGCCCCCGCGACACCCAGTCCCGCCGCGACGGTGCAGGACCGATATTGCGCACGGAGATCATCCCATTCCGTGGCCGGGGCAGGGGAGAGGAGGCTGAGCAGGATCGGGAGGCAGAGGAGGGGGCGTGACATTGCGAAAGGGGATCAGCACACTGCGGCACTGTGGCTTAATCGGCGATGAGCGAGTGTTCCGGCGGCGTTCACTTCCAGTCCTTGCCCAGAGTGCCGTCGAGGAGTTCGCGCAGCGGAGGGGCTTTCCCGTCCCGGTCCTGGAGTTCGCTGGCGAGAATGGCGGCCTCGTTTTCGGGATCGAGATCGGCGGCGAGGCGGATAAGGACGCGGGCTAGCGTTTCCCGGGCCGGGGTGGGTTTGTCGGCCTGACGGGCGGCAGCGGTGAGGAGGAAGTTGGAGAAGACTCGGAGGTCGTCGTCGGGCGGAGGAAGGGAAGGGGATTTGCCGTCGGCCCAGCGCTGCCCGCAGTGAACAGCGGGCGCATTGAGTGGCTGCAGATGAAGTGAAATGGTGAGGAGGAGTCGCCCGCGGGTGCGGGCGGCAGCGTCCCCTCGCAGCACGGCATCGGTATATTCCCTGGAGGCGTAATGGGAAAGAAAGGCGGCGATGCGCTCGCACTCGGGCTCGAGCAGGGCTGTCTTTTCAGGCGTGAAGAGGGGCGCCGGGACGTTGGGCCGGATGAACGGGCGCTTCTCTGTTTGCACGGCTTCGGCGGGCGGGACCGCAGGCTCTTGAGCGGACACGGTCGTCGCCAGCAGCAGGAGAAGTGCAGGCAGCCGCTTCATCAAAACTTCTTCGGCTTGCCTTCCGCCAGGATGGAGACGGCGTGTTCCAGTCCGCGCTCGGTGCTGGCGGCGAGCAGGCGCTTGAGCGGCTCGTCCATGGGCTCACAGCCAAGGGGAAACGTGCCGTAGTGCATGGGCACCATGTGGCTGGCCCGGAGGTCGCCGAAAGCCGTCAGGGCTTCCTCGGGGTTCATGTGGACTTCGCGTCCGCTCATGGCTTGATAGGCTCCGATGGGGAGCATCGCGAGGTGAACGTCGCTATGGTTCCCGATCTCGGTGAAGCCTTCAAAGTAGGCACTGTCTCCGCAGTGATAGACGGTCCGGCCGCTTTCATTGCGGATGAGAAATCCGCCGAAGCCGCGGTTCACGTCGAGGCCCATTCTCGCTCCCCAGTGCTTGGAGGGAGTAAAGGTTATCTCCAACGGGCCGAGCTGCACTTTGGCCCAGAGATCCATCTCCACGATCTCCCCAAATCCCCGGCCCTTCACCAGTTTTCCCACGCCGTGCGGGACGATGATGGGCTGGCCCCTGCCGATCTTTTTCAGCTCGCGCAGATGGAGGTGATCGAAGTGCGCGTGGGTGATGAGCACGGCGTGGATGGGCGGGAGGTCTTCTATTTCCAGCCCCGGATGCCGTGCCCGCTTGAGCAAGCCCAGCCAACTCGACCAGACTGGGTCCACGAGCACATTCATGCCTTCCGTCTGGATCAGGAAGGACGCGTGTCCGATCCATGTGACCTGAAAATCCGCGCCGTCGTGTGAGAGCAGGTCCGGTCGCAGCGGGGTGCCGGTGCGCAGGGAAAACATCTGCGGCAGCATAATGCGGCGCACGAAATTGTAGTTCCGCCGGCTCCAGCCTTTTACCGGGCGCAGACCCACGCGCTGGCCGCCGGATTGCGGCTGGGCAGGAGGGGATGAGGGTTCTTTTCCGTCCACGGCTGGTCGTTGAGGAAGTTCACACGCATCATGCATCCGGAGGCGGCAAGTGCAATGCGGGATGCGGAAGGCGATACGCTTCGCCGCAGGTTTTTTAGAAAGGAATCTCGTCCTCTTCGTCGAGGCCCGGAGGGAACGCATTGCTCTCCTGGCGCGCTGCCGGCGCATTGTTTTGGCGCTGCGGCGGACGGCTGCGCGGGGCTTCGTCGTCGTCGCTGCGGCTGCTGCCTTCGCCACCGCCGCCACCGCCTTCTTTGTTGCCTCCAAGGAATTCAAAAGCGTCTCCGACTACTTTTAAGCGACTCGTCTTTTTGCCCGTCTGCTTGTCGTCCCATGAGTCCAGTTGGAGGCGGCCTTCCACATAGATCGGCCGGCCTTTCTTCATCCACTGGCAGAGAACCTCCGCCTGTTTTCCCCAGAAAGTGACCTCTACAAAAGTAACTTCTTCGCGGACCTCATTCTCTACTTTGTAGCGGCGGTTAATGGCCATCCCGATGTCCGTAACCGCCATGCCCTTGGGCGTGTAGCGGAGTTCGGGGTCGCGGGTGATGTTCCCCATGAGCATGACTTTGTTGAGATTGGGCATAGCAAGTATTTGAGCTGAGTGTGCCGCGAGTTAAGCGGTCATGCCAAAATGCAGCAACCTGTAATTTCCCCGGCTTGCATGTCTGGAGGGGCGGCGGCAAATGCCGGGCCATGATCCCCACCGGTATTATCACCATTTCCGACCGTGCCTCGCGCGGTGAATACGACGACCTCGGCGGTCCGGCGCTGCGCGCCGCGGTGGTGGCGCTCGGCTGGACGGTTCAGGCGGAAGCGCTGGTGCCCGATGAAGCGGCGCGCATCCAGGAGGCCGTGAAATCCTTCTCCGCGCAGGGGTGTCACCTCATTCTGACGACGGGCGGCACCGGCATCGCCGCACGCGATGTGACGCCGGAAGCGATCCGCGGCATCATGCGGGTGGAATTGCCCGGCTTTGGCGAGGCCATGCGGATGAAGTCATTCGAGACGCTGCCCAACGCCATCCTCTCCCGCTCCCTGGCCGCAGTCGTGGAGCAATCCCTCGTCATCGCCCTGCCCGGCAAGCCCCAGGGTGCGGTGGATTGCCTCCACATCATCGCCGCAGCCGTTCCCCACACCGTAAAAGTCGTCCGCAAAGAAGCGACATCCTGCTGAGTGACGCGGATGAATTTTCCAGTGACAGGCGCTCAGACCTTTATAGCATCCCGCCCACGATTCCAACCAACCACACCAACCCCATGAAATTCCGCACCCCATTTCTCGCCGCCAGTTTGTCCCTCACCGCCATGCTGGCCGCCCACGACGGCACTGAGCCCGCTCCCACTTTCTCCCCAGGCGTAGTGGCCGAGGAAAGCATCGCCTTCACCTCCGACGGCGATTTCAAATTCTCCACCGACCCGGGGTGGGGCGCACTGCCCAATGGCGAGAATCCAGGCCCCACGCACGGCGGCGTCGCCCGTGACAAGGCGGGCAATGTTTATGTCAGCACCGACACGGACAAAGGCATCCTCGTCTTCAATCCCGACGGCACCTTCCAGAAGAGCATCGCCAAAGAATTCAAAGCCATCCACGGCCTCATGCTGCGCGAGGAAAAAGACGGGGAATTCCTCTACGCCGGCTGGCTCGGCGGCGGCCACGCCCTCAAGCTCAAGCTCGACGGCACCGCCGTGCTCAAGATTCCCTGCCCGATGGAGAGCGGCAAATACAAAGCCCCCGGCGAATGGAAACCCACCAATGCCGACAGCGCCCCGGACGGCTCCATCTTCGTCACCGACGGCTACGGCAAATCCTTCATTCACAAGTTCGACGCCGCCGGCAAATACATCCTCACCTTCGGCGGTGGCGGCAATGACAACGACCACTTCAACACCCCGCACGGCGTCGGCGTGGACCTCCGCGGCGAAAAGCCCCTCCTCCTCGTCGCCGACCGAGGCAATGGCCGCCTCCAGCACTTCGACCTCGACGGCAAATACGTCGCCACCGTCGCCAAAGGACTCCGCGCCCCCTGCGCCGTTTCCTTTGAGGGCAGGATGGTCGTCGTGCCTGAACTCCAGGGCCGCGTCACCATCCTAGACGGCAGCAACAAGGAAGTCGCCCACCTCGGCACCAACCCGAACCCGAAACAGAGCGGCAACTTCGGTGTCCCTCCTGCTGACTGGAGCCCCCTCTTCTTCACCGCCCCCCACGGCGCCTGCTTCGACGGCAACGGCGGCATCTACGTTCAGGACTGGAACGCCACCGGTCGCATCAGGCATTTGAAGGCGGTGAAGTGACCCGGTCTTGAAATCCCCGCTACGGCATCATCCGTCGGGGCAGCCACACGCGCGCCCGGCTTAAACAAACACAGCTTGCCGGATGTCAGGGGCGGGACACACTCCCGCTGCCATGAAGAAACTGCTCGTCCCTGCGCTTACGCTCACCGCCGGTTTTGCCGGCGGATGGTTCATTCCGAAACGACAGCCTCTCTCGTCGGGCTCTGCCGCAGAGCCGCCGACCGCCGTCGTCGTGGCTCCTGCCGCACCAACCGCCGCCGCGCCGGACAAGACGTCGGAAGGCAAAGCAGCCGCCGCCAAAGCCAGCCTCGCGCAGTGCCGGGACTTGTTTAAGGCGGAGAAGAATCCCGCACGGGCCACCGTGAAGATGCTGGCGCTGCTCGATGGTATGGACGCCGCTGCCATCACCGCGCTGGCAGCACAGTTGGGCGACAGTGTCGGGTCATGGTCCGATGCCCAGTCCGGCACGCTCCTGACGCTCGTCTTTGGCAAGCTGGCGGAACTCAATGCCCCGGCGGCTTTTCAGACCGCCATGCAGTCCAAAGACATGTGGATCCGCATGACCTCCGTCAGTGCCGTGGTGGAACAGATGGCCCGCACCAATCCCGCAGCAGCCATAGCGGCGGTGGATAAACTCCCCCAAGGCTACCTGCGCCGCAGCGTGCTCGCCAGCGCGGCCAGCGCCATCGCGCAGAGCGACGGCCCCGCCGCCGTGGCCATGCTCCAGCGCGCCAAAGTCCCGCCGAATGACTGGGCGTGGGGCCGGATGCTGGGCTCGTGGGCCGCACACGATCCCTCGGGAGCCGCTGCGCAACTGCTCACCCTCCCTCGCCAGACGGTGTTCAACAGCATGAACAGCATCGCCGCCGCATGGGCCAAATCAGACCCTTCCGCGGCCATGGCCTGGGCTCAATCCCTCTCAGATCCCGCCCTGCGCCGGTCCGCGCTTTCCAACACCATCACCACCATTGCTCAACGCGATCCGGAGCAGGCCACCGCGCTGGCTGCCGCCCAGCCCGTCGGGGAAAGGCGTCTGTTGATGACAGGCATTGCCAGCAATCTGGCCCAGGCTGACGGCCCCGGTGCTCTCGCCTGGGCGCAGGCCCTCACCGATCCGCAGGAACGCCAGCGCTGCCTCAGTGCCGTAGCGGATGGTACCGGATACAGCGACACCGACACCGCCCGCGCCGCCGTTCAGCAGTTGCCCGCAGGTGCCATACGCAACGAAGCCCTCCAACGCCTCAGCAACCGGCTCTCCTGGACTGACCCCATCGCCGCCCGCGACTGGGCTCTGACTCTGAAGCCCAACGAACAGGCTCTCGTCATGCGCCAGGTCGTCCAGGAGCTCGCCGGCACGGATGTCGCGGCTGCGGAAAAGCTGGCGGATTCCCTCCCTCAGACGGGCGACAACGAATGGGCCTGGCGCAGCATCGCCGGCTCCAAAGCGCTCACCGATCCCGCCTCCGCCCTCACCTGGGCCGGCGCGCTGGATACAGAACAGGCGCGGCTCGCCGCCACCAGCGCCGTCTTTGAGCAATGGGCCAGCCATTCCCCGGACAAAGCCGCCGCCGCCCTCGCCGGCATCACCGACCTCAACCTCCGCCGAGCCGCCGCCGAAAAACTCGGCGAATCCTGGGCCAACCGTTCCCCCGCCGAAGCTACCCAGTGGGCCGCGAGCCTCACCGGAGACGACCGTATCTCCGCCCTAAGTGCCGTAGGGAATGCCAGCGCCGCCGACGATCCCCGCGCCGCCGGTGCCAGCCTCGCCGCTGCCACTTCCGCCGCCGGCAGTGACACTGCCACCGACAAACTCGCCGCTTCCGCCGCCACCATCGCCGCTGCATGGACCGGCCAAAGCCCCACCGATGCCGCCGCATGGGCCACCACTCTGCCCGATGGCAAAATCCGTGAGCAAGCCCTCGGCCAGGTAGCCGGCGAGTGGGCACGCTACGACCCCGCGGGAGTCTCCGAGTGGATCAACGACCTCCCGCACGACCGCTCCCGCGACGCCGCCATCGGCCAACTGGTGAACCGCATTGTGAACACAGACCCCGAGAGCGCCTTCACCTGGGCCGCCTCCGTGGAAAACACCGAGCAGCAGGCCGAGACCCTCAAGTCCGCCGCCACCGCATGGAAAGCCATCAACCCCGAAGCCGCCCGCGCCGCCGTGCAAAACGCCGCCCTTCCAGACGACGTGCGCGCCCGCCTCATGGAGGCGATCCGCTGATTCCAAAGTCAGAATACCAAGCCTGGAGGTTAAACAGCCGGGAGCTCCATCCTTTGCAACGTAACCGTTGCAGCAATCCACCTAACGCAGGGCGTGTATTTCGCGCGGGCGTTGGCGGGATTGGCGCATGACCAATGCAACGAACTTACAACGTGAGACCCGCTGGCGGGCTATCGTGCGGCGGCAGATAGCCGGACAATCCCTGCGCGTGGTAGTGCGGGATGAGCTTCACGTAGCGCTCAGCCCATTCGCGCAGACCGGATTGTTCCTCCATGGAAAGCCCGCGCACCACTTTGGCCGGCGAGCCAAGTACCATGCTGCCCGGCGGAATCTTTTTCCCCTGTGTGACCAGCGCCCCCGCGCCGACGATGCTTCGCTCACCGATCTCCACGCCGTCGAGAATGATCGCCCCCATGCCGATCAGGCACTCGTCACCGATGGTGCAGGCATGTAACATCGCCATATGCCCAACGGTCACATAGTCACCGATGATGCAGCCGTGCTCAGCGGAAAGGTGCAGCACTGAGCCGTCTTGAATGTTTGATCCTTTGCCGACGGTGATGCGATTGATGTCGCCGCGCAGAACGCTGTTGTACCAGACACTGGCACTCTCGCCAATGGTCACATCGCCGAGCAGTGTGGCGCTGGGTGCGATGAATGCGGACGGGTGAATCGTTGGCTGCCGGAGCAGGAAAGCGGGAGATTGGTTCATGGTTTTTAAAAAGTTTTATTTCAGCGGGTGGTGTATTTTTATAACAAATCAGACGCAAAGGTTTTGACACTAAAGGAGAGAATCTCTATTGATGCAGCACCGGTAAGCGTTCCACGACGCGAATCGAACACTCAACTAAAATCCAACACTACCATGAACAAAGCCCAACTCATCGAATCAATACAAAAAGCCCTCGGAAAAGATGCCACCAAGAAATGCGCCGGCGACGCTCTGGCCGCAGTCCTCGAATCCATCGTCAAAGGTGTGAAGAAGGACAAGAATGTGCAGCTCATCGGATTCGGCACCTTTAAGGTCTCCAGCCGCAAGGCCCGCAAAGGTCGCAACCCGAAGACTGGCGCTGCGATGACCATCAAGGCTTCGAAGAGCGTCCGCTTCGTCGCTTCCAGCGCTATCAAGAAAGGCCTGTAAGCCCGAACTTCAATCATTGGCCCGACCCCGCTTCGTGGGGTCGGGCTTTTTTTCGTACGCTTTCTGCGGCGAGTTTTCTCTTTCCACTTTGGGCATTCAGCCTAAGCCACCGCTACTGATGTCCGCCGCTCCACCAACACCCACGAAGTCTCAGGTCTTCGTCAAAAGGCTGTCCAGCACTCTTGCCCTGTGGGCGCTGGTGGCCGCGGCCATTATCCTCGCCAAGAGTTGGCTGTTCTTCATTCTGCTTGGGCTTCTCGGCATGACCGGGGTCATGGAGTATGTGAAGATGGATGCGACGCTGCCTCGTCCCTGGCGTGTCGGCTTCGTGGTTTTGTCTGCGGCCTGGATGGCCGGGACCTTTACGCTTTGCCAGATGACTGGAACAGAGTGGTCGCCCCTGCTGGACCTGGCTTTCGTAGCGCTCGCAGCGATGGCCGCGTTCTTGCCAGCGCTGTTCCGGCCGCTTGAGGGTCGGGCGACGCTGTGGGCGATCGTCTATACTCTCGCCGGTTTTGTCTATGTTCCCTGGCTGTGGAGTTTCATGACTCGTCTGCTTTTCATGGATGGCATGGATGCGGAGAATCATGTGAGCGGCGTGCCGGTCCTCCTCTTTGTCATCGCCGCGACGAAGTTCACTGACTGTGGAGCCTACGTGGTGGGCTCCCTGTTTGGAAGGCACAAGATGATCCCGCACGTCAGTCCCGGGAAGACCTGGGAGGGAGTGCCGGGGGCATTCCTCGGCGCTGTCGCCGCGGGGCTGGGTGTTTACTACGCTTATGGCGAGGGACGGATGGGATTCAGTGCCTGCCATGCAGTGGTTCTCAGCCTGATTATTGGCGCGGTGTGCATTGTTGGCGATCTCGCGGAGTCTATCCTAAAGCGATGCCTCTCCGTGAAGGACAGTGGACAGATGCTGCCGGGAATCGGCGGCGCGCTGGATCTCATTGACAGTCTGTTGTGGACGGGGCCCGTCGCATATTTCTACCTGTATTATGCCTGTGCAGCGTAAGCGCGTCATCATTCTCGGCAGTACCGGCAGCATTGGCACCAGCGCGCTTAAGGTGGCGCGTGATCTACCGGATCGCATGGAAGTTGTAGGCCTGGCCGCGGCCCGCAGCATCACGGCCCTCGCGCAGCAGGCTGCGGAAACCGGCGCACAGCATGTGGCGCTCTTCGATGAATCGGGCGCCGCTGAATTGCGGACGAAACTTCCTCCCGGCGTGAAAGTGTTTGGCGGTGCCCAGGGACTAGTTGATCTCGTCACCGAAGTAGAGGCTGATATCGTAATCGTGGCCATCGTTGGCACCGCAGGACTGCGGCCGGCGCTGGCGGCCATCGAATGCGGACGTGACCTCGCCGTAGCCAGTAAGGAGATTCTCGTCATGGCCGGCGAAGCGGTGATGGCCTCCGCGCGCCGCAAGGGCGTGCGTGTGCTGCCTGTGGACAGCGAACATAACGCCATTTTCCAGTGCATGGAAGGCCGCCGCGCGGATGAAGTGAGCCGCCTTATCCTCACTGCGAGTGGCGGGCCGTTTCGCACCTGGAGCGCCGGAGAAATCGCCGCTGCCACGGTGGAGCAGGCGTTGAAGCACCCCACTTGGGAGATGGGTCGCAAGATCACCATTGATTCCGCCACCCTCTTCAACAAAGGCCTCGAAATGATCGAAGCCCGGTGGCTCTTCGATGTGGAGATGCCGCGTGTGGACGTCATCGTGCATCCACAAAGCATCGTTCACAGCATGGTGGAATTCATTGACGGCAGTGTGCTCGCGCAGCTCAGCCATACCGACATGTGCTTCCCCATCCAATACGCCGTCACCTGGCCGGAGCGGGTGCCGAACAGCCTGCCTCCGCTCGACTTTGCGAGTTTGGCAAAATTGGAGTTTGAGGCCCCTCGCCGCGCCGTTTTCCCGGCCCTCGATCTCGCCCGGGAAGCCGGCACGAAGGGTGGCACTCTCCCCTCGGTGCTCAATGCCGCGAACGAAGTCGCCGTCGCGGCTTTCCTGGAGCGCCGCCTCGCCTTTCCCTCCATTTGGGAAACCGTCGCCTCCGTCATGCAGCGCCATGTTAACGTTTCCCATGCCGGACTCGAAGATATCCTCTCCGCCGACGCCTGGGCACGGGACGAGGCATTGCGTCTCCTGTCCTGACTTCCCGTTCCTTCCCTCAAATGTCCGCTTCCCGCGAATGGATCAAATTTAAGCACGCCCGCTTCACCGCGCGCTTCCCATCGGATTTCCGATACTCCCGTTCGCACTACTGGATGGCGCAAGTGCCTGATGAGCCAGGCGTGTGGCGTGTTGGCTTCACGAAGTTCGCGACCCGAATGCTGGGTGAGCTGGTGGACTTTACTTTCAAGTCGCAGCCCGGTGAGGAGGTTGCTCCGGGGATGGAGATTGGCTGGGTGGAGGGCTTCAAGGCCTCCAGCGATGTCTTTTGTGTGATGCAGGGCGCATTTGTCGGGAGTAATCCTGCTCTCGCCGCCGATGCCTGTATCGTGCGCAGCGATCCTTATCTTGATGGATGGCTCTACGCCGTGCGCGGCAAACCGGAGGACGGACACCTTGATGTGCATGGCTATGTGGAGATGCTGAACGCCACCATCACTCGGATGGCCGAGGAAGAACACCCCGCCGAATGATATGCACCGGCTCATCCGCGAGACTTTATTCGCCGCACTGGACTTTGAGAGCGCTGGCGAGGCACCGGGCATGACAGATGCCCCGGTCCAGGCCGGCATCGCGCAAATGCGTGGGGTGGACATTCTTCCCGACTCCTTTGTCCGGACCTACATCAATCCTCAGCGCACGGTGACCTGGGCGGCCCAAAGGGTCCACGGGATCACAGCGGAAGACCTTTCCGCCGCGCCGGAGATGAAAGCGCTGTGGCCGGAGTTCCGCCGGTGTTTGGGCGGAAATGTCGTTGTTGCTCACGCAGCCGGCACGGAGAAGCGCTTCCTTCGTGCGTTTCCGATGCACGGATTTGGACCGTGGCTCGATACCGTCACCCTGGCCCGCCGGGCGTGGCCTGGTTTGGCGGATTACTCACTCGAGGGGCTGGCCGGTTCGCTTGGTTTTCGGGGGGAACTTGATCTGCTCTGCCCGGGCCTGCGGTTCCATGATGCACTTTATGATGCAGTCGGCAGCCTGCTGGTCTTGCGCAGGCTCATCTCCCAGGCGGGTCTCGAAGGTCAGGAACTCCAGGAACTGCTGGTCCGGGAGCCTGATTTCTGTTGAGTGAGGAACCCGTCAATTGCCTGCGGTTTAGGGACCGGATGCCGTTCGACCCTGGATGCTGGCCGTCGCGCGCACTCACAATCAAAATCACCTTGCGTATCCCTCTATGAGTCCGTATCTTCGAGACCGTTGAGCAAAACCATCACCCAGTCCCGCCCGCCATTCGCTCCTTCGTGTTTCGTCACGCAGGAGTTGTTTGTTGTCTTTGTGGATGAAGTGATGCCGGGCGAATCAGGTGAACCCGGAAGCGGCGTGCAGATTTGAACGCATGACAGGCGCGTCCAGCAATCAGCCCCGGTTTGAATCTGCCACCGTCCGTCCGCAGACCTGGTGGCTCCATGTCTGCAATTTTCCCCCGGCTCAATTCTAAACAACAACCCGTACACGCTTATTCCCTCCCAATCCTCCAGACCCAACCAGTCCCGCTTCCGCGACATGACGCGGATCAATGATCGTATCCGCGCCCCCAAGATCCGTGTTATAGACGGAGAAACGAATCAGCAGATGGGAGTGCTTACTCCTGCGGAAGCCATGCAGATCGCACGCAGCCGCGGGCTCGATCTAGTGGAAGTCGCCGCCGAGGCCAAGCCTCCGGTGTGCAAGATCATCAGTTACGGAAAGTGGAAGTATGAGCAGTCCAAGCACAACAAGGACAAGACCAAGCACAAGGGCGGTAAAGTGAAGGAGATGAAGTTCCGCATCAACATCAACGAACACGACTACCTCACGAAGCTCTCGCACGGCGAAGAGTTTCTCGACCACAACGACAAGCTCCGTGTCATCTGTCAGTTCCGCGGTCGTGAGGTAGCTCACCCGGAGATCGGCATGAGGCTGATGCACAAGATTATCGAGGATCTAAAAACCATGTCGCATGTGGACATGAGTCCCCGGCAGAGCGGGCGGACCATCAGCATGACTCTCTCGCCCCTGGCGCAGCACCTTAGGCACCGGAAGTTTGAGAAGCCCAAGATCGAATACATTGAAGATGTTGGGGAAGGTGACGACGATGAAGATCCCGAAGCGCACAAGCCTCATCTTCATACTCTGAACATTGAGCAGATACTTGTGGAGATGGAGGAGGACGACGGGCGTCCCAAGCGCAGGAGCTAACGCTGAGCCTGTTGCCGGAACATTGGATAATCGAATTGCGCGGCTCCAGGTATTGCGTGGTGTAGGCGGCTATTCATATGCCGAAGCCTAAGCATCCTCTGCGCCAGCTCCGTGCTGCCACGCCTTTTGGGACGCAGGCGGCGTTCGCCGCGTTTATCGGGGTGCCGGTGGGGGTGCTGCAGGCGCTGGAGTCGGGTCGCGGGCGCCTCACATCAAAGCTGGCGGCCAGGGTCAGGGAACTGACGGGTGCGGATGAAATTGAATTGCTGCGCGGCGCGGGCGGGGCGGCAGCGACGCTGTCGGGCCGGCGTTACACGGCGGAGGATTTTGCAGCCTGGCAGGGATCAGCGGCACAGACCGAGGATCGGGCGAGGCGGGTGGCTCAGGAACAGGCATGGCGCGAAGGCTGGCAGAAGCTGGCCTGCGACGCGGCTGCACCCTCAGATGCACTCGTGCCCTGGCAGACGTGTGAATTTGGCAGTGCAGAGGCTCGCGCATGGAAAGAAATGACGCCTGCTCAGCAGCGGCTTACCGGTTGGTCTGCGGAGCTGTCGCTGCCTCCGCGCACGCGGCTCACTCTGGCCGTCCAGGCCGCTCCGCCGTGGAATCCTGAAGCCCCGCCGCCGGGCCTTGCAGCGGCGAACGCAGAGTTGTTCCCTCCCTGCTATTTCACGGTCGCGGCTGGCAGCGGAGGTTGCCGCATGGCGAATACTTTCTGGCGGGCAGTGTGCAGGGAGCATGCGGTAAATTCCAGCGACGGGCAGCCGATCCACGATTCGCCCACGGGGAATTGGCGTGGATTTTTCCGCAGCCAATCGGGTCGTTGTGAACCTCACGCGGTGTTCACTGGTTTGGAACCGGGTGAGGCTGGCGACTTGGAGAGCGGTTTGTTTTCCGGGGGCGGAATTTTGTGTGGCAGGGCAGGGGAGGACATGGCGCAGGCGACGTTGAGCTTTATCGAGGCACACTCCGAGGATGCTGGAAGTCCGGCCGGGATTTTCCTGTTTGCGTCTCTGGAGGGCGGCACCGCCAGCGCGCTCGGCAGCCTGCTTCTGGAGCGTCTGAGAGAAAGGTTTCCTTCAGCCCCGGTAATGATAATTGCCGTGCTGCCGGTATCGGGCGTCAGCCCGGTGGTGGGGGCCCCACTGCACATCGCGTTGGCCATGCAGGCGATTCGCCGCCATGCGGGCGCGGCCTTGCTCTTCAGCACTGATCAACTCCATGGCCAGGCCCGGAAGTTCTGGGGAATCGATTCTCCGGGCTACGACGAGGCGAATTTGCTGATCTCGGAATGTCTCGCTGCCCTTACCGCTCCACTCCGGTTTGGCGGCACGGATGCGCCGCCCGTGGATCTCACGGAGATCATCGCCTGCCTTCAGGCAGGTGATGCCGGGCGCTTGCCGGTGATTACGGGGCATTGCTGGCCGATTACGGTGCTGGCAGACCGGCGGTTGAAGACGATCACGCTCCCATGGCTCATGCAGCGGACCCTGCGGGCTGCCACAAGTCTCACCCGGGAGGCTGCTGCGGTCATGCTTTGTCTTCGCGTGCATTTGCTGGCCGGCGGGGAATTTATCATCAGCGACGACCCGCCAGCCATTGACCTAAGCGGGCGCATTGGGCCCGGACTGCACGAGTCAGCGTCCGGCTTCGCTCCGTCGCCGGTTATTGGCAGCCTGCTACGCCGCCTCGCCCGTCAGGCCCACGAGGTGATGGCGACGCAGAACGCGGCTGAATTGTGCCGAGATTTGGGGGTGACGGAGGCCACTGTTCGCTCGGCTATTTCTGATATGACCTGCTGAACCCGCCGCTTCCCGGGGACATTCCGGTTGCATTCACTTTGCGGGAAGTGAAAGCAATGACCGGACCACTATTCCCTCACGACCATGAACAAGCCCGCCGCTTTCCTCCTCCTCGCTCTCGCTCTTGGCGTTAACACCAGTTGCGAACAGCAAAGCTACGAAGAGACGAAAATGTTCAATCAGTCGTCCAAGCCCGGCGTCCATGCGCATGATGCCCACCCGGAAAAGGACGCTGGGAAAGGTGCCCCCGCCGAACACCCCAAAGTGAAGGAGTGAGCTGGTGGCTCTACCGGGCGCGATGATGGAATCGCACCTTGCTTTTCAATGGCCGGCAGGCTAATGGAATCCCCTAGTCGGGCGAAACTGAGCTTTTTCGCATCAAGCCCCGGCTCAATCAGCCACTACGACTATTCCCCATGAAAATGACCCATTTTGCCATCGCCGGACTCTTCCTGCTCCTCGGCGCGGGAATTTATCTCACCGTCCAGACGGATATGGACGGACGCATGGAGCAGCAAAAAGCCGATTTCGAACGGATGCGCGCTGAGAGCGACAAGAAGATCGAGCAGTTGGAGAAAACGATGCGCGATCAGAAGGCACCGCCTGCCGTTGCGGATGCGGCGACTGACCTGAAAAACACTGTGGCGGGCGAAGCGGATGCCGCAGCCGCGCAGGCAAAAAAGGCGATCGCCAATGTAAAGTCTGCCCTGGAAGATCAATCGCCCGGAGCAAAGGAGATTGAGGGCGCTGTGGACAACGCGACGAAAGGTCTGACGCGACGGGCCAATGATCTTACCTCCGCGCCGAAGGCTGCGGTGGATGGTGCCGGGGAAAATTTGACCGAAACGGCGGACGAGGTAGCGCAGCGCATCCTCGAAAAGGAACAGGACGTTCTTAACAACACCGGCGTGAGTGACGCGCGTATCGCCCGTGACACTGCGGAAGTGACGGGCGCCATTCCGGATAATCTGGCACCGCGGATGACCAATATCCAAACTCAGATCATGGCCCAGCCGGCGATAGCCCGCGTGGAGAATGCCAATGCTGCCGCCAACGAGGGTTTTGTGATTCTTGATCGCGGTCTCAACGCCAATCTCGCCAAAGGCGACGCCTTCGCCGTTCGGCGCGGCACCGCAGTGATAGGGCGCGTAGTGATCGGCGAAACCATGGAAGAGACGCGTTGCGTCGCTGAAGTTCTCGCAAGGCACCTCGTGCAGGGCATGGTCATTCAGAAGGGCGACGAAATCATCAAGTTCGACCAGTAAGCGCCTGCGGATGAAGTCGGCGGATGCTGTCAGTCAGGAACGCGAGGAGGCGTGGATCGGTGATGCGGTGCTGGCGCTCTTCGCCCGGCGCTGGATTCTCGCCAATCAGCGATGCATGGATGCCGACCTGTTCACGGCGATGACGTCCAACCAGTTCCTCAGCACCATGAGCAACCCCACACGCCTTGAGGCCCGCATCGGGAGACGATTCACCGAGGCCGGCTTGGAAGCCGCCTTCGCTTTCATTGAGGCCGAAATTCTTCCCAAGTTTCTCGCACAGACGAAGAAGGTCCGCTGCGGACGGAAGTGATCTCCGTTGAGACAACGCAGCGTCCTTATCTGGCGATTGCGCGGAGCCGGGCGTAGTACCGCGTGGCTCCGGGGAGGATGCCGGGCTGCGGGGCGAGCACCACTTTCACTTTGCCGCCGGGCTGGGTGATTTCGGTGAAGATTATCAGATGGAGCGGGCCTATGGAGACTATCGGGCCAACAGCCGGCCCTGCCCTCGTACTGGACCCAACCAGTGCGCCGTGCGCATGAGCATTGCTCTGAGCCGGGCGGGATTCGGACTGGAGGGTTTTCCCGCACGGGCTTCCGTCCATAGAGGTGATGCCCGTTGCAGTACCGATGGCATGGCCCATGTAGCCGGAGCCGTCGCCCTCGCCTCTTGGCTGCGCGCCGCGCTCGGCCAGCCAACCATTTTTCGTCCGCGAACCGGCTCCCGCGGATGCGCGACACGCTGGAGCAGATCACGGGGCAAACCGGGATTGTCTATTTCAACAACTGCTTCATCCGCGATGGTTCCACTGCGCAGGTGGGCGACCATATTGATCTCTTCAACGGCCAGAACTATTTCAACGACGTCAATGGTGTCCTGGCAGGCGGCAACGAATCTGTGGGGAGGGTCAACTACCTGTTCGGATCGGCGGACCAGGTGTGGTTTTGGCCTCTTTCTTGAAGCGGCGGGCCGGTTTTCAGTTTGCAGTCTGCTGCTTTCGGCGACAGCACGGACACTGATCCCTCTCTCTCCGCCATGCCAGCCACCGATTACACCGTCACCATCGGACTCGAAGTCCACTGCCAGCTCAATACCCGGAGCAAGATGTTCTGCTCCTGCCCGGCGCAATATGGCGAAGGTCCGAATTCGCTGACCTGCCCTGTCTGTCTGGGCTTGCCCGGTGCGTTGCCGGTGCTGAATCAGGGAGCCATCGAGCGCACCATCCTTGCCGGCATGATGCTCGGCTGCACCACGCCTCCGGTCGTGAAGTGGGACCGGAAGAATTACTTTTACCCGGACATGCCGAAGAACTATCAGCTCACGCAGTTTGATCTGCCGCTGTGTGTGGGCGGCGGCGTGCCGCTCTATGATCTGGCCTACCCGAAGGACTGGCAGAAGAAGATCGCCGCACCCGGCAAGGTCGTCGGCCTAACTCGCATCCACCTTGAGGAAGATGTCGCCAAGAGCACGCACCTCGCCAGCGGCACGGCCATTGACTTCAATCGCGCGGGCACGCCGCTCATGGAAATCGTGAGCGAGCCGGAGATAGACACTGCCGAAGAAGCCGTCGCCTATCTTAACAGTCTGCGGCAGATCCTCATTTATGCCGGCATCAGCGATGCGGATATGGAGAAGGGGCAGATGCGCTGCGATGTGAACATTTCCCTGCGTCCGCCGGGTCAGAAAGAACTCGGGGCCAAGATCGAACTCAAGAACCTCAACAGTGTCTCCGCCGTGCGGCGCGCCATTTACTTTGAAATTGATCGTCAGGCAGACGAGTTGGACCGCAGCGTGAAGCAGTTCCAGTCCACACGCCGCTGGGACGATGAGCGCGGCGAGACGACCGTCATGCGCACCAAGGAGGACGCGCACGACTACCGTTATTTCCCATGTCCCGATCTTCTTCCGCTGCACACGGCAGAGATGGTGGAACGCATCGCGCAGCACGTGCCGGAGACGCCTCATGCGAAGCGGGCGCGTTTCATCGCTGAGCTTGGAGTCAGCGAATACGACGCTGGCGTGCTGGCGAGCGAGAAGGCACTGGCGGACTATTTCGAGGTGGCCGTCGCCGGTGCGGCGAAGCCCAAGACCATCGCCAACTGGATCATCAACGACCTCCTCGGCCAGCTCAGCGCCGCTGAACTGACGCTGGAGCAAAACCCCATCCCCGCCGCCGCGCTGCGCGAGTTGGCTGGCTTCGTGGATGGAGGAAAGATCAACGGCAACCAGGCGAAGGAAGTCTTTGCCGCCATGTTCCAGACCGGTCAGGCACCGGATGCTATCATCAGGGAGAAGGGACTCGAACAAGTGAGCGACACTGGCTTCCTCGATGAAGTCATCACCAAAGTCCTCGCCGATAACGCCGACGCCGTGGCGAAGATCAAAGCGGGCAATGACAAAGCCATCAATGCCCTCAAAGGCCAGGTGATGAAACTCAGCGCCGGTAAAGCGAACCCCGCCGTCGTCGGCGAAATGCTGGCCGCCCGACTGAAGGAATAGCCGGAGCCTATGGCGCGAACTCCAGCACAGCAGTGCCGGGTTCGAGGCGGATGGTGGTGAGCTTTTTCAACACGTCCAGGATGGCAGTGTCCTTGCTGTTGCGGAGCTCGTCGAGGAGGAGGGTGTCGAGGTGGTTGTTCTCCTTGTAGTGCTTGATGAATCCATCGGTCACGGTCTTGCCGGGAATGGCGACGCTGCGGGTCTTGAGTTCCACGCCTTTGTCCTTGTCCGTTTCCGGGATGAGGTCGGCGAAGCCATTCAGGAAGAGGTGCTCGCCGCTGAAGGGAACGCCGTTCATCATGACGGAGATTTGCACGTGAATGGTTTCGCCGATGCCTTCAATTCTCGCGTTCTCCTTCATTCCTTTGGCCGCGTCGGCCGTGGCGAGGAGGTTGTTGAGGTCCTCCACCGTGAGTCGGAGTTCCGCCTTTTCCTTCCGTCCGACGGCGGCACCGAAGGCATTGATGCGGGCATCGAGGGCTTTGATCGCCGTGGCGTCGGGGGTGGCGAAAGCCACCGGTTTGGCCGTGGTGTCGGTGAAGGTGCGGATCTCCCGCAACTGGGCATACA
This sequence comes from Verrucomicrobiota bacterium, assembly GCA_031429155.1. Taxonomy (GTDB): domain Bacteria; phylum Verrucomicrobiota; class Verrucomicrobiia; order Verrucomicrobiales; family V1-33; genus V1-33. Next base: position 49,203 of record JANOZA010000855.1, read on the forward strand.
TGGACCAGATCATCCAGCCGCCGAGAACGAGGAGCCAGACGATGCCCACGAGAAAGACGAGGCAGCCAGGCGAAATGCGGCGGGAGGAAGGAATGGGAGTGTCGGTCATGTGGCAGGAAAAAGCACGCTGCGGGAGGCGGCGCAAGGCGGCGCTCAACCGAGGTCCACGATGGACTGGAAGTCGGCATCGAAGAGCCGGCGGCACAAACGAGTGGCGGCGCCGTCGGTCATGCGGGTGATGACATCGCAGATGATGCGGGCGCGCGCGGCTTCATCCGGCGCGGCTTCGAGGTGGGCTTCATCGGTTTCCGGCAGCAGGCGGAACTTGCTGGCGGAGGTGCCGGTCACGTAGCGGTCCAGCAGCGTGTGGAAGAGTCGCGTCAGGAGCGAGTCGCTCTTGTGCTCTAGCTGCTGGAGCTGGCGGCTCTTGAATACGAGGTGCAGGGCGATGCGTTTGTAGAGTTTGGATTCCGCGAGCGCCTCCTCCGCGATGTGCAGCCGAAACTGATAGCGCTGCGTGAGCGGCGACATGAAGCCGTCAGCGGGGGCGAGTTGCGCCGCAGCGATGAAGTCCGCGATGCGGCTGCGCAGACGGTTCTCCACCACCCGGCGGCGGATGCCGTCCAGCAGCCGTTCCACGAGAGCGGCATCCGTGGCGCTGAGCGTTTCCCGCTCAGCCCAGCGGCTCAGGGATTCCAGGGAAATGAACCCGGCGTTGATGCCATCGGCGATGTCATTGAGCGAGTAGGCCGAGTCGTCCGCCCAGTCCATGATCTGGCATTCGATGCTCCGGTAGCCGTCGCGCGCCGGGCCGGGCGGCAACGCGTCAGGAAACGACTGGCCGCCATGCACGAAGTCGAGATAACGCTGCTGGCCGTCGTAGAGAAAGTGATTCTCCGGATCATCCAGTTCACGGTAGAGCGTTTTGTATTTCAGTGTGGCATCGAGAAAGGCGCGGCAGGGATTCATGCCGGTATTCTGCGCGGAAAAGATCGTCTCTGTGAGCATCCGCAGCGTCTGCGCGTTGCCCTCAAATCCACCCCACGGCTTCATCAGCCGGTGGATCGTCCGCTCGCCGGCGTGGCCGAACGGCGGATGCCCGAGATCATGCGCGAGGCAGGCGGCTTCCACGAGATCGGGATCTATGAAGAATTCTTCGCCGAGCAGTCCGCTGGTGCGCTTCAGCCGTGCGCAAATGCTGCTACCGATCTGGGAAACCTCGATGCTGTGCGTCAGCCGCGTGCGGTAAAAGTCATACTCGCCGGACAGGAACACCTGCGTCTTGCTCTGGAGCCGCCGAAACGCCGACGTGTGGATAATCCGGTCGCGGTTAGTCTCGAACGCAGTGCGGTATTCCCCCTCGCGCACCCGGGTGACGGGTTCGAGCGGGGCGGTATCGAAGTCGTTGTAAAACCGGTTCTCCACAGAAAGAAGGCGCGAGCCTGGCAGCGCCCCGCAGTGAGGCAATGAAGAATGCAGCGCAGGGCAGGGGCGGGCGCAATATCCCGTTGGCAGCCTCCAGGTTCATGGAATGAGATGCGGCGCCCCTACTCTCCCGACCATGAAAGCCCTCGTCAAAAAAGAATCCGCGCCTGGCCTTTGGCTTTGCGACATGCCAGAGCCCGTCATGGGCATCAACGACGTCATGGTGAAGATCAGGAAGACCTCCATCTGCGGCACCGATCTCCATATTTATAAGTGGGACGCGTGGGCGCAGCGCACGATCCGGCAGGGCATGATCGTGGGGCACGAGTTCTGCGGCGAGATCGTCGCCGTGGGCAGCAACGTCCGCGATTTCAAGGCCGGCGACATCGTGAGCGGCGAGGGCCACCTCGTCTGCGGACACTGCCGTAACTGCCTCGCCGGGCGCCGTCATCTTTGCGCGCACACCCGCGGCATCGGAGTGAACACCGACGGTGCGTTCGCGGAATATCTCGCCCTTCCCATGACCAACGTCTGGCTGGCGGATCCGAAGATTCCCCAGGAGATCGTCTCCTGCTTCGATCCCCTCGGCAATGCCACGCACACCGCTCTGTCATTCGATGTGCTCGGCGAAGACGTGCTCATCACCGGAGCCGGTCCTATCGGCTGCATGGCCGCCGCCATCGTGCGGCACGCCGGTGCGCGGCATGTCGTCATCACCGACATCAATCCCTGGCGTCTCGATCTCGCCAAACGCATGGGCGCCACGCGCACGGTGGATGTTTCCAAAGAAAACCTCACCGATGTGCAGCAGGAGCTGGGGATGCACGAGGGCTTCGATGTCAGTCTGGAAATGTCAGGCTCACCCGCCGCGATGGACGCCATCGTGGACAATGCCTGTCACGGCGGCAAGATCGCCCTGCTCGGCATCTTTCCTGAGAAGTTCCCCATCAACTGGGACAAGGTTATTTTCAACATGCTCACCATCAAAGGCATCTACGGCCGCGAGATGTATGAAACGTGGTATAAGATGACGATGATGATCCAGACCGGCCTCGACATCTCCCCCGTGATCACCCACCGCCTGCATTACACCGAATTTCAGGCCGGCTTCGACGCCATGAAATCCGGCCAGGCCGGCAAGGTCGTCCTCGACTGGACCGCCTGAGCCGCCGGCCCACCGGGCACCGGCTACCGAGCACCGAGCACCGCCCCACCCGCTGCCGGACCGCTCAGCGCTCAGGGAATTGCCGCCGATGCTGAGGCCCCGCCGTCCCAAACGCCGGACTATCCTTACCTCAGTTTCACAAAAATCGGCTCGGATTGCTCCCGTCCGGGCTCGGATTGCCACGATCCGACCCCGAATTGCCCGCGATCCCCGCCCGGATAGCCCCGGACCGACCCCGGATGGCCACGATCCGGCCTCGGATTGCTCCCATCCGAGCCCGGTTTGTTCCGATCCGAGCCCGGATTCCTCCGGTCCGGCCCCGGATTTCCCGTGTCCGAGCCGGGATGCCCCCTGTCCGAGCCCGGATTGCCACGATCCGGGGTCGGATAGCACCGATCCGAGGGCACTTCCCGCCCCTTCCACAGCCGGAAGCCCTTTATTCAGAGTGAGTTACCCCCACTTCGCCCACTTTCGCCCCCCAGTCCCCATCTCCTTCTTATGCTTTTCCTCCCCAAACCGCTCCGGTGAGGCGGCCCCGCCGCCCATGAGGGGATTGCTTTTCGGTACTCCCGGGGTGTCAGGATGCCGGAAGACGCCGCAACGGGCGGTCGCCGGCGGCGGCGGGGTCGCGAAACGGCGACGGCGACGGCGGCGGCGGCGGTCGGCGGGTGGGACTGCGCGGGTGGACAGATGTAATGGGTCAACCCGCAAGGCGTTTGGAATGACCGCCTGAGCGGCTTTCCCCGGGCGGTGGCGGAGCGGGAGAGGTTTGGTTCCATTCCATCCGGCAAATGGGCTTCATGCAAAATCGTCACGCGACTCCTCCATCGCGGGACTTGCACCGTCTGCTCCAGCCGCCTAAAACTGGGCAGCATTCAACACCCACCGCTTATGAAACGCCCCTCAATTCACTCCCGCCTGTGCGGCTTTCGCACGGCCCTGCTCATCGCTGTCGCCTCACCTTTTTTTGGGGCAGTCATTAGCCCGGTAATGGCGGAGGACATCGTGTGGGATTTCGGTGCCGCAGCAGGCACCGCTTTGCCGGTTTCGCAGCCGGCGAATTGCGCTGTCAGCGTGATCACGCAGGGCAATAATAACGGCACGACCGCGATGCTTTCCACCGGATTAGCCACGTCGGCAGCCTACCCTGGGGCGAGTCAGGGCAACAACGCTCAGATGGCCACGCGAACCGGGGCTTACAATCCGGCGCTGAGCGGCTACTTTGAATGCACGCTCACACCTGCGGCGACTTACCGGGTCACGGTCACCGATGTGGCCTTTGGCACGCGGCGGACGGGCACCGGCCCGGTGAACTATTCAATAAGGACGAGCGCCGACAGTTACGCTGCCGCCGTGGCCACCGGGGCTTTGCCTGCCGCCAGCACGTGGGGCTATGTGGCCAGTCCCGTCCTGGGCGTCGTCTCAACCACGCCCCTCATCATTCGGATTTATGGCGTGGACGGCACCGGCAGCGCCACGGTCAATACGGCGGTCTGGCGCATTGATGACCTCAAGCTCTCCGTCATCGTCGCTCAGGAAGGTGCGCCCAGCCCTACCATCACCGACGTGACGCCACTCTCCGGCCCGGTCGGCACTGCGGTCACCATCACCGGGACGAATTTCACCGCCTCGCCTGTGGTTCGCTTTCACGGCACGCTCGCGGCTGGTTCCACGGTGAATCCCGAGGGCACCAGTATCAGTGCGACGGTGCCGGTCGGCACCTCCACCGGGTCTGGACCGGTCACGGTCACCACCAATGGCGGTGCGGTCAGCAGTCCGCAGCCGTTCGATGTGCTCCCGCAGCCGGCTCTCACGGTTTTGGTGAATCCGAATAGCTTTGCGGAAAACGCCGCGAACCCAGCGGGTGCCGGGACCGTTTCCATTCCCGGGCCCCTCGGCGCGCCGCTCACGGTGACGCTCACGAGCAGCGACACGACCGCCGCTACCGTCAATGCCAGCGTCGAAATCCCTGCCGGAGATCTCAGCGCGCCCTTTTCAGTGAATGCGGTGCCGAATCCCGCCTCCTTCGCGAACGCCACCTCCACCATCACCGCCAATGCCGCCGGGCATGACCCGGGCACCTTCGCCGTCACCGTCACCAACACGGACGCCATCTCCACCAGCGTCGTCGTCAATAAGTTCCTCAACGTCGGCGACGCAGGGTTGGGAGACACCGTAGAACTGCTTGTCACAGGAACGGGCACTGCCGGCTCCAGCACCGACATGCGCCGCATGTTGCTCAAGGACCACAGTTCCAGCATGGACAGCGACGGCGGCGGACGCTATCGCTTCAACAACATCGCATTCTTCAATGCCGTGAAAGCCGGCACGCTGATCGTCATCACGGACAGCGCCAGTACGGCGGACATTGATCCATCTGACTTCGTCCTGCGCATCGGACTGCTGGATACCACCTACTTCACGCGTGAAGGCACCACTATCTTCAACATCGCCAATCCTGAGATGATCATGATTAAGGCTCAGGACGCTCCAGCGGACGGTGGCACCAGCGCCGTCCACTCTCTGGCAGGCGGCGCGGCAGGGACTCAATTCACCAACGCTCCACCTAAGAAACTCCTCGCCACCGGTGCCAGCGCCACCGGCACCGGCGTCGTGGCCAACAACTCCACTTCTTCCCTCGACGACTACCACGGCACTGATGCTACTGGAGGTGTGCTCGCGGCGGCCATGAGCTTTGGCCTCCCCAACAACAACGCCAACAACACCTTCATCCGCGCGTTGCGCGGAGAAACGAGCCTGAACGGCGCGGGCCAGGCCAGCATCACGAACGGCGATGCCGTCAGTCCCTTTTCCGGCAAGAACGTCTTCTCAGCTAACACGCCTGCGCAAACGGTGTCCATCAGCCTGATCTCCAATGCCGGCCCCGGTGCCCTTACATCGGTGAAAGTCACTGTCCCTGCCGCCTTTAGTGCCCCTGACTTCGGCAGTGTTTCTGTCACCGGCACGGGAGCGGGCAGCCCCATAATCGGCATCAGCGGTCGGGAGATCACCATCGCCGGCACCGCCATCACGCTCACGGATGGTGCCGTGATTTCCATCGCCGGCCTTACTTCTCCAAACCCCTCCGCCGTCACCGACGATGGACGTTACGCCTTCACCATTCAAACCGCTGGCGAAGCCGGCACGCTCACTGCCATCGCCTCCCACCCGGTCGCGCTGGTTTCCATTCCCGTCGCCAATCTCCGCGACGTGGACGTTAACGGCATCGCCCTCGATTCCGGGAAGACCGTCGCCATCTCCGCCGTCTGCACCGAGGAAAACTTCAATACCACCGGCACCAGCGCCTTCGTTCAGGACGGCAACTTCGGCATCAACGTCTTCGTCCCGGGCACCGACCTCGCCCTCGTCCGCGGCCAGCGCTATGCCATCATCGGCCAGATCATTCAGTTCAATGGCCTCACGGAAATAACACCTGGCAGCGCCGCCAATGTCATCGCTCTTGGTCCCGCCGCAGAACCGTCGCCTCTCACTGTTACCGCCACTGATCTCCTGGCCAATGCCGAGGCCTACGAGGGCCGGCTCATCAAAGTGGCTGCCCTCAGCTATGTCAGCGGAACATGGGGTGCCGGCCAGACGGTCGCCGCCGCGGACGCTGCCGCTAATCCCCTCGATGTGCGCATTCAAAGCGGCAGCAGCGCCACCTCACTGCCCTCATGGCCCGTCACCATCACCGGCATCTTCGGGCAGTTCGACACCCTTGATCCCCGCACCGGCGGCTACCAGATCATGCCGCGCCGCGATAGCGATGTGGAGTCCCTCGGTGGTGGACCCGGCTATGACGGATGGGCCGCAGCGTATCCTGGCATCGGTGCCCCGGAAGATGATGCCGACCTCGACGGTTCGATCAATCTCATGGAATACGCCACCGGCAGCATTCCCAATAACGGCGGTTCCGTGCCGCAGTCCGATCAGCGGCTCGACGGGCCTACGCTCTCGGTCACGTGGGC